>JAUVFC010000020.1 GCA_030594505.1 Desulfobacterales bacterium | reverse complement strand
GGCAGGCGCCGCCTCATTCATCCTATGATCTTTCCCTCCCACAAATCACTCAGGAACTTCCTATACGGCATTATTCGTATCTGCCCATGCACTCTCTCTTGTTTCTCATTGCATACGAGCAAAGCCTTCCGCGGCGAATAGTCCTCTATGAAGGCAACCAGGGAGCGCGCGTCTCTTTGGTCAATCCGGGTTGCGCTCTTTACTTCGATGGCCACCTCGCCCCCACCCAGCACAAAATCGACTTCAAGCCCTGATTTTGTCCTCCAAAAATTGATTTCATAATCGAGTTCATTGTATGAAACGTGAGCCATTATTTCCATAAAGATGAAATGTTCGAATGCCTTTCCGAATAATTCGCCTTTTTCTTCCTCCAGATGTCGCTTTGTTATGGCGCCGGCAACGCCCACATCGAATAAATAGAATTTTCCTGCCCTGCTGATGAGCTGCCGTCCCTGTCTCTTTTTGAACGGCTCCACCATTGTTCCCAATAGCGTATCCACAAGGATCTGGTAGTACTCTTTTACGGTCTTGGAATCCACTCCGCAATCACGCGCTATATTAGAGTAATTGGTCAGCTCGCCGTGAGAGTATCCCATGGCATCAAAGAACCTGGAGAAGGCGGGAATATTGCGAGTCAGCCCTTCGTCAAAAACCTCTTCTTTTAAGTAATCGCGCGTATAGGCCCTCAAAGATTTCCTATATTCCTCCTGCAAATAGTGCATCGGAATCATACCACGATTTAAGATCTTCAATAAATCCGGGTTCTCCAGTTCAGGCGTGACAAGCGGGAACATTTCATAACGCCACGCGCGGCCTCCCAGCAGGTTTGCCTTTCCCCTCTTTAGCTTCCGCGCGCTTGATCCGCATAGTATGAAGCGCAGCCCCCTGTTTTCGATCAGCCAGTGCACCTCGTCCAGGATTTGAGGGACCTTCTGCACCTCATCCAATATTACCGGATAGCCCAAGACCTCGTCATCCTTTGCCAGCAACTGTTCCCGCAACAGAGAAGGTTTCTTGGAAAATTCAAGGAAAAGATCAGTGTGCAGGAAATCGTATACCAGACTGTGGGGGAACCGCTCCTTCAGATAGGTCGATTTTCCCGTTTTTCGAGGGCCCCACAAAAACGCAGACTGCCCTGGTGGAAGATCAATAGTGAGGAGCCGTTTGATTTTTTGCATTTTGGGAGTTTTCTCCGATATAGTTTAACTAAATCGGAATATACTACGATGCGGTACAGTTATCAAGAAAAAAATAGTTGAATAACTTCTGTTGGTATAGTTTGCTGTTTTATGCTATACTGAAGTGTTTTGAAGGTGGAACAACGACCGGTCAAGTTAGCCAACAACCCCGAAAGTTGGATACCCGGCGCAAATCATAACGATGCTTGGGAGGCACAAAGACACGGCTATAAGAAAGAGATAGATGGTAGTTAGCTTTATAAAGAATATTCGAAACAAGCTGAAGAAGTTCGCGAAATCTGACAGTGGCCAATCTGAAACACCGGAAACGGCTCAGGATCGCGGCAAAAACAAGGGACCCCGCGGGTTCGATAATGAAAAGAAAACCGGGACGCCCCGGGAAAAAGAGAAATCCCGGAGGAAACCTCTGCCCAGACAACGGCGAAAGAAAAATCGGTTGCTCGTCGACGACGCCTGGGATATTTCGCAATTTCAGATTCCCCCGGCGGAAGGCAAAGTAAGGTTCCAGGATCTCGACCTGCCTGATGAAATCATGCATGCCGTCTTTGACCTGGGTTTTCAATATTGCACGCCGATCCAGGCGGAAATCATGCCCTGCGCCCTGGCGGGCAAAGACGCGGCCGGCCGGGCCCAAACCGGAACAGGGAAAACCGCGGCCTTTCTTATTTCGAACATTACGAACTTGATCCGCAACCCGATCGTCGGAAAAAGAAGGTTTGGCTTGCCGCGGGTTTTAATTCTCGTTCCGACCCGGGAACTTGTTCTTCAGGTCACCGAGGAGGCGCGCGCCCTTTCCAAATACCATACGATCGGCATTGTTTCGATTTTCGGAGGCATGGATTACCGGAAACAAAAACGCCGGATTACGGAACGGACCGTGGATATGATCGTGGCCACGCCCGGCAGGCTGCTCGATTTTTACCAGCATGGAGATCTGCGTTTAGACAAGGTGGAAAGCCTCGTCATCGACGAAGCGGACCGCATGCTGGATATGGGTTTCATTCCACAGGTGCGCCGCATTGTCCGGGGCACTCCCCCCAAAGACAAGCGCCAGACGCTTCTTTTCAGCGCGACCCTCACGCCCGAGGTCACTCGTTTGTGCTCCCAGTGGACAAATGATCCCGTCATCGTTGAGATTGAACCCGAGCAGGTCGAGGTGGATACCGTGGATCAGATCGTATACCTCGTAACAACCAGGGAAAAGGTCGCCCTTGTTTACAATATTATTACCCGCCAGAATCTGAACCGCGTCATCATTTTCTGTAACCGAAAAGATGAAACCCGCAGGCTGGCCGATGTCATGAGCCGATACGGAATGAACTGCGCTGTGCTTTCGGGCGACGTTCCCCAGGTAAAACGCATTAAAACCCTGGAAAATTTCCGCGCGGGCAATATCCGCATGCTTGTTGCGACAGATGTCGCCGGACGCGGTATCCATGTGGAGGGAATCAGCCATGTCATAAACTATACACTTCCCAATGATCCTGAAAATTATGTGCACAGGATCGGCCGCACGGGCCGGGCCGGCGCGACCGGCACCTCCGTCAGTTTCGCGTGCGAGGAGGATTCCTTCCAGATTCCGGTTATAGAAGAATTCATCGGGCACAAATTGCACTGTACCCAGCCTGACAAAGACTGGCTCACCCTGCCGCCCATAAAAAAACATAGACCCAAGAAGCGAAAACCGGGGCGAAAACACAAGCATAACTTTTTGTCCGCGAATTAATAGAATCGCTTTCTCAATTCGCTCAAGTTGAAATAATCTCGTACGGTATACTATGACACCGGTTCTATATTGACACCGCAGACCTTGAATTCCGGAATTCGGGCGACAGGGTCAAGGGCGTCGTTGGTCAGGAGATTAGCGGCTGCTTCCGCAAAATGAAAGGGGATAAAGATCATCCCTTCAGGGCTTCTTCGGGTAATACGAACGCGCGTTGCAACCTCGCCCCGGCGTGATGTAATCCTGATCATGCTTCCGTCTGCTATTCCCTTCTTTTCCGCGTCCACCGGGTTGATTTCCGTGATCACTTCGGGAGCAATCGTGTTGAGTCCTCCCACCTTGCGGGTCATAGTGCCGCTGTTGTAATGGTAGAGGATCCTTCCGGTCGAAAGGAGGAAAGGATATTCGTCATTCGGGGGTTCGTCAGATGGGATAAATTCCACAGGGTGAAACAATCCTTTTCCTCGGGTAAACCGATTATTGTGGAGGAAAGGGGTTCCCGGATGTTCCCAGTTCGGACACGGCCACTGCAAACCCCCGCTTTTGAGGCGTTCGTAGTGGATCCCCCCGTAACTCGGCGCAAGACGGGAGACCTCCTCCATAATTTCTTCAGGGTCTTTATAATCCATGGAGACGCCCATCTTTTCCGAGAGCTTGCAGATGATCTTCCAATCAGGCCTGGAATCCCCCAGTGGTTTCATTGCCTGCCTGACGCATTGTACGCGCCTTTCCGTATTCGTAACGGTGCCCTCTTTTTCGGCAAAACTGGCAGCCGGGAACACTACATGGGCAAATTTGGCGGTCTCTGTCATAAAGATATCCTGAACCACGAGGAAGTCCAATTTTTGCAGGGCCGCTCGTACGTGTTTTAAATTGGGATCGCTCACAACGGGATTTTCTCCCATGATATACATCCCTTTTATATTTCCTTCCAGAATAGCGGACCACATATCCGTTACCGCCAACCCTGGTTTTAGAGGAGGTCTTCTACCCCAGTTCTGTTCAAATTTCCTCACGGTCTCCTGATCGGAAATACTCTGGTAGCCAGGGAGTACATTTGGGAGGGCTCCCATATCGCAGGCCCCTTGCACATTATTCTGACCTCGCAGGGGGTTGACCCCGCCTCCTTCGATCCCTACGTTTCCGCACAACATGGCGAGATTGGCAATTGATTTAACATTGTCGGTGCCAAATGCGTGCTGGGTGATGCCCATGGCATACGCGATAGATCCTCGCCCCACTTTGGCATAAAGACGCGCGGCATTTCTAAGGTCTTCAGCCGGAATTCCGGTGTTCCGTTCGACAAATTCCGGGTTGTATTTCATCACCGTCTCTTTTAGAGCCATAAAGTTCTCTGTTCTCTCCGCCACATAAGTGATGTTATACAAATCTTCTTCTATAATGACATGCATCATGCCGTTTAACCAGACCACATCAGTTCCCGGCTTAGGACGGAGCCAGATTTCGGCATGCCGCACCATCTCTATCTCACGGGGATCAACCACAATCAATTTGGTCCCGTGTTCTCGTACCGCCTTGATCATTTGCAGGGCTATGATTGGGTGATTTTCAGTAGGATTGCTCCCTGTCAGGAGGATTACACCGGCCTTTTTAAAATCGGCTATGGGATTGGTCATGGCCGCGCCCCCAAACGATGCAGCTAAACCCGCCACGGTAGATGCATGACAAAGCCGCGCACAATGGTCCACATTGTTGGTGCCCACCACTGTACGCATAAATTTTTGCATGAGGTAATTTTCCTCATTGGTACATTTTGCCGAGCTCAAACCCGCCACACCATCAGGGCCATATTTATTCCTTATATCCAAAAGCTTTTCGGCTACAAGCGAGATCGCCTCTTCCCAGCGCACCTCCCAAAAATATTCTCCTCTTCGGATAAGCGGAGTCTTTAACCGATCCGGATGATAAACAAAACTGGTCCCAAATCTTCCCTTGACGCAAAGGTTCCCAAAATTGGGAGCATCTTTCGGATCAGCGGTCACTTCAACAACCGATTGTCCTTTCATATTCAAGATGATCGCACATCCACATCCGCAAAACGGACACACGGTTTTGATCTTTTTTATCTCATTAGGACTAACCGGAAGGGTGGCCGACTTCTTTACCAGCGCAGCGGTGGGACAGTTATCAACACATACTCCACAAGAAACGCACTTGTCATTAATCCTAATGGAAACACATTGGGGGAATCCCTCTTTGTCAAAATTAGATCCTTCTAGTTCCAGTGCCGCGTATTCACAGATGTTCTTACATCGCCGGCAAAATATACACTTATTTGGGTCAACAATAATAAAAGGATGACGCTTGTCGATCTCGTACTGACGCCGCTTGAGCATCTTGAACATGGGGAACTTTACCCCATATTCTATGGATAGTTCGCGTAACCTACACTTATAGAGGCCTGCACACCCACATTGCAAACATCGTTTAGATTCCCGAAGTGCGGTTTCCTTGGTAAATCCCAATTCGATCTCATCAAAATCCCGAACACGTCTTTCCGGTGTCCGCACCGACATCTTTTCTCCCAAACGGAAGGGGATACCTTCAAAGTTACGCAGATCAACATCTTCAAACTTCTTTCCCTTTGTAAAATAGAGTTGCCGTTTCGGGCGGGGTAATGGTATCCCGGTAAGATATATATGGATTGCTTTCGCCGCCTTGCGCCCTTCAGTGACGGCCTGGATAACCGTTCTTGGGCCGCGTACCACGTCCCCCCCTGCAAAAACCCCCTTCTCCGAAGTCTGAAACGTCTGAGGACTGGCAACAATGGTTCCTTCGGGAAGCACACGCGGTTTCACGCCTTCATCCGGCCCTTCCATCCACGAAAGATCCGGAACCTGTCCGGTTGCCACAATAACCGTATCTGCCTCACGGGTTTCTTCAGACCCTGGATCAGGAATCGGCCGGCGTCTCCCCCTCTCATCAGGCGCACTCAATTTCATGCGGACTGTTGCAAGTTTAAGACAGCCATTTCCCCTTGAAATCTTTGAGACACCCGTCATCAAGATAAACTTGACGCCCTCTTTTTCCGCCTCTCGGACTTCTCGATGGCTTGCCGGTATCTCCATCATTGAACGTTGATATATGACAACAACCTCATCCACGTCCATCCTTACACAGGTCCTAGCGCTGTCTATGGCCGTTTCGATCCCTCCGATCACTGCTACTCTTCGACCTACTGAGGGCACATGCCGGGAGCCCACACTTTTAAGAAACTCAGGGCCTGAGAGAACCTCCTCCAATTCCTCGCCCTCGATACCCAGCTTTCGCTTTTGCCACGCGCCAATACCGAGGAAAACAGCCTCAAAACCATCCTCTTGCAGGCTCTTAATAGTAAAGTCAACTCCCAACCGCTGTCCGACTCGGGTATACACCCCTTCTCTGAGTATGTTCTCTACCTCTTTCTCGACAATCTCCTTGGGAAGGCGAAATTCCGGTATGCCATAGCTAAGCATGCCGCCCAGTTGGGGCATTGCCTCGAATATAGTTACCTGATGTCCCATACGAACTGAGTAGTAAGCGGCGGACAGCCCGGCAGGCCCACCACCAATCACGGCAACCTTATGCCCAAAGGGTGGGGGAGGAGGCGCCATGTCTCCATTCTTGTAATAAACAGCAACGTCTGCTACAAATCGCTTGAGATGCTTAATGGAGATGCATTCGTCGACCAGGATACGTCGACATCGAGTCTCACAAAAGTGTGCGCAGACTCTCCCTACGGAGAGGGGAAGGGGATTCTTTTCTTTGATAAGGTTAAGGGCCTCTCTAAATTCACCCCGTGCGATGAGGCCGTGACAACCCTCGACATTAATACGGGCGGGACACGTTAGAGAACAAGGAGCTATACAATCACCATAATGTCGCGCCAGCATGCGCTGCAGGACTTGTTTTCTCGCTTCGACAACCCGATCACTTTGAGAGGCGACCACCATTCCGTCTTCCACAGACGTGGAACAGGCACTGACTAACTCCTCTCTTCCCTTGACTTCGACCACACAGATTCCGCACGGGTGTTCGACAGCCTTACCCGAAATATAACAGAATGTGGGGATGCAAACCCCTGCCTTGAGAGCGGCGTCAATTATGGGTGTTCCGGGATCAACCCACACCGTTTGAGTGTTAATTGTTATTTCTAACTTAGCCATTGCAGGATCTCATAAAGACGTCTCTTTTTGAAGTTGAAAAGCAAAAACCCCTCCGCCGACGCCTCAGGAGCTGATCCGGCATTTAAAAAGCCACCGGTCGTTTTCCGAGGACCGATCCAGTGCTCGCCAGTCAATCGTGGTTGAGTCGTATGAGAAATGAGTCAATGTAAAGAGTGCATTACGCCTTCAGGTTCGGCTACTTCTTGCAGAAACAGGTAGCAACTCAGATGGTAGGCTACGCACAGGCCGAAGGATAGGACATTCGAAAAATCACGTTCTTCAATGGGCTCGGGATTTGCGCTAACACCCTATCATTTTCCCCCGGTACCCCATCTCAGGTAATCTTTACTAATATAAGCGGACTCCTTCCGTTCGATTTTAACCGCACACACTTTAAATTCCGGTATCTTGGCGATCGGATCCAGCGCCGTGCTGGTCAATATGTTCGTTCTGGTCTCCCCGTAATGAAAAGTCATAGAAACAACACCTGGCGTAACAACTCCTGTTATCTTTATTTTGGCTTTTACACTCCCCCTTTTGGATGCAACTATAACGACTTCGCCGTCTTTGATCTCGAGAGAAGCGGCATCAGCCGGATTTATCTCCACATGCTCCTCGCCCCGCAACGCGTTTAGACCCGGCACCTTGCGCGACAACACAGAGTGATAATGAAAGATGCTCCGCCTGGTTGTAAGGATGAAAGGATACTCATTGCTCGCGGTCTCAGCCGAAGGTCTGTACTCAACGGGCGCAAGTTGAGCGCGGCCACTCGGTGTGTTGAAACGGTCACTGTAAAGATACGGCGTTCCGGGATGGATTGGAAACGGGCAGGGCCATTGGAGGCCTGACTTTTTGAGGCGTTCATACTTGATGCCGCCATAACTCGGGGTCAGGCTGCGTATTTCTTCCATAATTTGATCGGGACTGTCAAAATCAAAACCTTTGGCATCCATATTCCGAGCGACATCACAAATAATCATCCAGTCGGGACGTGCATTTTCCACCGGCTCTATCGCTTGCCGAACCCGCTGTACCCGTCGTTCCGTGTTGGTAAACGTTCCGTCCTTTTCAGCAAAACTGGCGGCCGGAAGCACCACATCCGCTAATCGGGCCGTATCTGTAAGGAAGAGGTCCTGCACCACAAAAAGCTCCAGACGCGAAATAGCCTTTTCTATGAATTTGCTGTCAGGGTCTGTAACCATGGGGTTCTCGCCCATTAAATAAAGCGCTTTTACCTTGCCCGCATGAGCCGCTTCAAAAATCTCGGTCAGTGTCACACCTGGCGATGGGTTAAGGTCGCAACCCCATGCCTTCTCAAATTTCTCCCGAACCTCCTTATCATCCACCTTTTGATACCCCGGGTACACGTTGGGAAGCGCCCCCATGTCGCAGGCCCCCTGAACGTTATTCTGTCCTCTTAGGGGATTTACGCCGGTTGAAGGCTTGCCGATATTCCCCGTTACAAGCGCCAGGTTGGCCACAGACCGAACGTTATCTGTTCCATGCGAGTGCTGAGTAATACCCATGGTATAAAGGATGGTTGCGGGTGAAGTTGAGGCATACATCCTGGCTGCTTCGGCTATCTCTTTCGCGGTCACGCCACTGATTTCAGCAGCAGTTGCGAGATCATACTCCATAATCGATGTTTCAAAAGCCTCAAAGTCTTCGCATCGTTCTTTGACAAACGAGGTATCAAAAAGTTTCTCATCGAGGATAACCCTCATCATCCCCTTGAGGAGCGCCACGTCAGTCCCGGGCTGGAGTCTGAGCCAAATGTGTGCCTTCCGGCAGAGCGGTATCTGCCGAGGATCTGCCACGATAAGTTTTGTTCCGTTTCTAAGAGCCCTGTCAATCTGTCTGCCGATAATAGGATGATTCGCGGTCGTATTGGTGCCTATGGCAAAAATGCACGCGGCCTTTCCGATCTCGTTAATGGAGTTCGTCATAGCGCCGCTACCGAAACTGGCGGCCAGACCGGCCACCGTGGGAGAGTGTCAGAGACGCGCGCAGTGGTCAATATTGTTCGTTCCCATGACCACTCTGACGAACTTTTGAAAAAGGTAGTTCTCTTCGTTAGTGCACTTGGCCGAGGAAATGGCGGAAAACTGGTCCCCTTTGTAATGAGATAGAGTGCTGGCCACATATTTGATGGCCTGGTCCCAGGTGATCTCTACAAATTTTCCTTCTCGTTTTACAAGGGGCGCCGTTACCGGTTTGCCCTTCTCTGTTACTTCATCAACGATAGAGGATGCTTGAGCATATTCATCGTATGCACGTACGAGGGGGAAGGAAAGCCTCTCGTGGCAGTCTACGAATTCATGGCCATAGCGACCTCGAACACAAAGATTCCCCTGGTTAACAGGGTTTTCGCGATCACCTCTCGCCCTTATGATTGCCCCCCCACGAATTCCCAGATAGAGTCCGCATCCCACACCACAATGCGTACACGTGGTCTTTACTTCCCTCGTGGGATGCTCGACTTTCTTGGGTGTCAAGGCTCCCACCGGACAACGTTCAACACATTCCCCGCATGACACACACACCGACTCCTTAAGCGGCTTATTAGCGAAAGTACTGACTTTAAGGTCATAGCCGCGATGAGCCATGTCAATCGCGTGAGTACCGGAAATTTCGTTGCATGTTCGGACGCATATGGTGCAATGAATGCATTTGTTAGGATTGAAATTAAAAAATGGGTTGCTGGTGTCAATGGGGAGTTCTTTGGCCACGTGCTCGAAGCGATTGAAGCGTCGCTCATTATAGTCTATGTGGGTTACCAGTTCCTGGAGGCGACAGTTTCCGCTCTTGGGACAAAGCAGGCAATTGAAGTCATGATCACTTAATATCAATTCGAGGATTACCTGACGCAACTGTTCAATTTCAGCGTCGTCTGTGACAACTACCATCCCTTCTTCAACAAGGGTGCGACACGACGGTTCAAGCCTCCTTCGCTTTTCAATCTTCACCAAACATAAGCGGCAAACCCCCTGGGAGCTGACATCAGGGCAATGACACAGGGTGGGAATATAAATACCCGCGTCTTGGGCCGCTGTAAGTATGGTTGTACCTTCAGGCGCCCTTACTTCAACTCCGTTTATGGTCAAAGGAACATGCTTAGTCATTGGTCATTAATCCCCAGAATACAATATTCTTATTAGTTGGAAAAACAGATCATCAGTCTTCAATCTTCAATCTTCAATCACTTGGCCCGAAACACATTCCACGGCACTGAACCGTGACGGGCACACCTCCATACAAGTCCCGCATTTGACACATTTTGTCTGGTCGATCTCGTGAACCTGCCACTTCGCACCTATGATGGCATCAACCGGACACGCCTGTAGGCATTTCAGACACGCCTTACATTTGTACTCCTTGATATGATAGGAAATAAGGGATCTGCATACAAGAGCCCTACAGCGCTTTTCGTGGATGTGTTCTCTATACTCGTCGCGAAAGTACTTGATGGTGGAAAGGACAGGATTCGGAACGGTCATTCCCAGTCCGCATATGGAGCCCGCCTTAACAGCTTCTGCCAAATAGAATAAGGTATTTATGTCTTGCGGGTTCCCCTCCCCTTTTGTAATGTCCTTTAAAATTTTAAACATCTGTTTTGTGCCGAGTCTGCACGGAACACATTGGCCGCACGATTCATGCTGAGCAAAATCGAGAAAGTAACGAGCGATATTAACGATGCACGTACTTTCGTCCATAACCAGCATGCCCCCGGAACCCATGATCGATCCTACATTGGCCAGGGTCTCATACTCCACCGGTAAATCCAGGAGTTCCTCAGGTATACATCCACCTGAAGGTCCGCCGGTCTGGACCGCCTTGAACCGCTTCCCTCCCGGGATTCCCCCGCCCACGTCATAAATGATTTCGCGAAGTGTCGTACCCATCTCCACTTCTACAAGGCCCACATTCCGGACCGTTCCCACAAGTGAAAATATCTTGGTTCCCTTATTAGTCTCCGTCCCTATCTTCGAATACCACTCTGCCCCATTAAGCATTATCCTGGAAACATTTACCAGGGTCTCCACGTTATTTATAATAGTAGGCTTACCCCATAATCCTTGTATGGCAGGGAAAGGAGGTTTCGGCCTTGGTTGCCCGCTCCTTCCTTCGACTGAGGCTATAAGCGCTGTTTCCTCCCCACACACAAATGCGCCGGCGCCCTTTACGATCTTAATTTCGAAGTCAAACCCGCTTCCCATTACATCACGACCAAGAAGTCCCAAATCAGCACACTGAGCAATGGCCGTGGACAAATGATGAACAGCCAGCGGATATTCCGCACGCACATATATAATCCCTCGAGAGGCTCCCACGGCATAACCGGCGATCATCATCCCTTCCAACACACTGAAGGGGTCGCCCTCCATTACGCTTCTGTCCATAAAAGCCCCTGGATCACCCTCATCGCCGTTGCAAATAATATACTTTTCTTCCCCGGGGGCATTGCCTGCTGTTTCCCATTTGATCCCGGTTGGGAACCCGGCGCCTCCTCGTCCCCTCAGGCCGCTAAGTTTGATATCTTCGATAACTTCTTCAGGGGTCATCCGCGAGACGACTTTGGCAACTGCCTGGAAGCCATCCACTTTTATGTAATCTTCAATGCTTGTGGGATCTATACGCCCACAATTTTTGAGCACAACTCTTTTCTGTTTCTTGTAAAAGGGGATATCATCCTCATGAAGGTATTTTTTACCGGTGGCAGGGTCTTCGTCCAGTAGCTTTTCAACGACCCGGTTCTCAAGCAGTGTCTCAGAGATTATCTCAGGGACATCCTCTTTTGTAACATACTGGTAGAATATATCGTCCGGGTCCACAACTACAATTGGCCCTCTTACGCACAATCCTCTACAACCTGATCTCTTGATCGTTACCTCGTCTTCCAGCCCCTGCTGTTTGCTTTCGCTAACAAAGGCTTCTCTGACATGTTCGCTTCCAGACGACATACAACCGCTTCCACAACAGATGACTACTTCCTTTCCTGTTGCGGACTCACCAGCGACTATAGATTTTTTGAAGAGCTGTAACGATTCCGGGCTATCTATTTTGAAGCTTTTGGAGGATTCTCTCGGGGCCGGTTTCTTCATACGCACACTTCAACCTGTCTCACTTTCTTTGTTATCACGGTTTGTGGTGAGTACGTCCTTGAGTTTTTTCATTGTCATTTTTGAATGAACGTCGTCGCCCACCAGGACAACCGGAGCCAAAGCACATGACCCGACGCATGCCAGTCTGTCAAGACTGTATTTGAAATCGGGCGTTGTCTGGCCCGATTTGATACCAAGGGTTTTTTCAGCCATTTCCAGAATGTCGCGGGCGCCGCGTACATGGCAAGCGGTCCCCTGGCATACACATATGAGATGATCACCACGACGAGTTAAATGGAAATAGTCATAGAATGTTGCCACGCTAAACACCTGGCTCGGTGGCAACTTCAAAAATTCCGCAATCGCAGCTAAGGCGTCCTCTGGTAGGAACCCGAACTCTTCCTGAACCCTTTGCAAGATGGAGATTAAATCGCCCTTTTCCCCTTCAAAAACCGAGAGAATCTTATTCAACCTCCGATCAAGCATATCAGTTTAACATCCTTTACTTAATGATTTTCTAACGCTTACCCTGGACAATTTCTTCGGCTAACCGTACGTCTGCGGCGCTGCCAATAAAGACCGGCACCCTCTGGTGAAGATGTTGAGGCTGAACATCAAGAATCCGTTCGGAACCAGTGCTTGCATATCCTCCGGCTTGTTCGACAATAAAGGCAAGAGGATTAGCCTCGCACGTAAGCATCAGCTTTCCATGATGCCTCGAAGAATCCTTTGAGTCCCCTGGATACATGTGAATTCCGCCTCTGAGCAGATTCCGGTGAAAAT
>JAUVFC010000134.1 GCA_030594505.1 Desulfobacterales bacterium | reverse complement strand
TTCTTAGAGATTCTTAGTGAAGCGAAGCGTAAAAATCGTAAACTGTTTGAGGACGTTAGTCCGAGTTTTTACGATTTAGCGAAGCGAACTTAGAAGCTCTAAAAAGTGGCCAATCAAGCGAATTGAAAACTTTTTACGAAGTCGTCAAGATTGATGATCTCGTAAAAAATCTTCAATGGGTTTTATTGGTTCAAAAATAAGGAGGTTACCAGTTGAAAAAAACAGCTTTTCTTTTTCCCGGCCAGGGATCCCAGTTTGTTGGAATGGGACATGATCTGTATGAGGAGTACGATTTTGTCCGTGAAGTCTTTGACATGACGGATGAAATTACTAAAACAAATATCTCCGGACTTTGCTTTAAAGGCTCTATGGAGGAGTTAACACTGACAGTCAACCTCCAGCCTGCTGTCACGGCGGTCAACCTGGCATGCCTTGCAGCAATTGAAAAGGAAGGTGTTTCCCCGGCTATTTCGGCAGGACACAGCCTTGGTGAATACTCCGCACTGCGTGCGGCCGGGGTTGTAAGCACTGAAGATACCGTCAGATCGGTTTTTAAAAGGGGATCTTTGATGCATCGAGAATCAACAAAACATGTAGGTGCGATGCATGCGATCCTCGGTCTTGCTATTGATGAGGTAAGGAAAATAGTCGACATGGCCAAAGATGCCGGGACAGTAGCGGTAGCAAACCATAATACAGCCGAACAGATTGTTATTACCGGCGAACCGGATGCGGTAAAGCGCGCCTCTGAAATAGCAGCGGGCAAAGGGGCCAAGGCGATTCCGCTTAAAGTAAGCGGCGCATGGCATAGCGAGCTGATTCGGGGGGCTGAAGAAGACTTTTCCGCCTTTTTGGATGAGATCCAATTTGAGGAACCAAAGAGGCCGATTCTGTTCAATGTCACGGCCGATTACGAAAGAAAACCACAGGAGATCAAAAACATTATGACACGCCAGCTTTGCAGTCCTGTCCGCTGGTATGATACAATACGTAAAATGCAAGAGGAAAATGTAGAGGTGTTTGTTGAGATTGGCCCCAAAAAGGTGCTAACCGGAATGCTTCGAAAGATCTTGCCCAAGACAGATCATCACGAGATTTATAATGTTGACGGGTTGCGCAGTCTGGAAACATTTTTAAAGGCGATAACATAGGTGATTTCGCACAGAATAAAAAGTCTAAGAGATCAATTGAGGGCAAAGTTCTATGCCGCAAAAAAGCTAAGAGATCAATCGATGGCAAAACTCTATGCCTCCCAGCCGGTCTTGATGAACAGATATGCCCAAAAGCTGGATATTATCGTAAACGACACTATCCCGTGGGCGCCCGTAAAAAAGGAACTCCGTGATTCCAGGGTAGCTCTTGTCACTACTGCCGGCGTACATCTTAAGGCCGAAATTCCGTTTAATATGATGGACCGATTTGGAGATCCTACATTCAGGGAAATTCCGAACAATGTATTTCCGCAGAGGCTCACCCTTACCCACGATTATTTTGACTTCAGAGACGCTCTTTCAGACATCAACCTTGTCTTGCCTATTAAACCGTTAATTCATCTGGTCAAGAAAAAGGTCATCGGGTCGATTTCACAGCGGAGCTTCAGTTTCATGGGGCATATCGCCGGCAGGCATGTCAATACTCTTCTTCGGAAGACCGCACCCGAAATGGTGAAAAAGTTGATTCGGGACGAGGTGGATATTGTTTTTCTTACACCTGCCTCAGGATTGTGTAATCGGTCCGTGGGGCTGATTCAAAGGGTTATCGAAGATGCGGGAATCACAACAATTTCGATATCGTTGAATCGTACGATCACTCTGAAAGTAAAACCTCCCAGGGCAATCTATCCCGGATTTGCGTTAGGGCACCCAATGGGAAGACCCAATGACATCCAATTCCAATCTCGTGTAATGAAAGATGCATTACAAAAACTGTATACTATTACGGAACCGGGAACACTTTTGGGGATCGATTATCGATTGCAAAAATCTCCTTATACGTGGATTGCTATGCTCAGAGCCAAGTGATATAGGTGTATATGTTTAGTAAAATAATTCTAATCTTGCAGTTAGCCGCCCTATGTTCGGGGTGGGTGTCTCATGCATTTGCCTACGTTCCGCCGGCAGAGCAAATTTTTTCGTTAATGCCCAATCAAAAGTATAGACACTCTCGTGTCCTGGTATTAACTCTTGAGACAACATTCTACGGAGACGAGTGGGCCGAGGGGTTGAGCACCTTCACGGAAACTGTATCCTTTCGATATCCTGACAGATTCCTTTCCACGATAAAAGTACCCTCCGGGGAAAAACTCTATCTCGCCCAGGGGGAAGAATCCCTGACCGCCATAGACCAAACGATTATCTCGGAAGAGGAATCGCCTATGGATTTTTATAAAGATCTTTTTTTGTACCGGACTCCGGAATCTCTTATTTATCGTCTTTCAAAGGCAGGGATAGATACAAGTATCGTCAGTTTTGGAAGGTTGGAAGGTGAAATCGCTTACGTGATCGGCGCGGTCTATCCTGACGAGTCCCATCCCCAGGTATGGGTAGAAAAAGATACCTTCCTGCCCCTTCGTTTGTTCTTCCCTGCTTCTGAGACTTCTGAAAAAATAGACATACGCTATGATTACTATTTCAACATCGGAACGAGGATGTGGTACCCGGGTCGAATCACATTCTATGAAAATGACCGGCCCGTAAAAGAGCAAGCGCTCAAAACATATAAAAGCTCCTCTGACAACAATGCCTTCCCCGAATATCTGTTTGACATCGAAGAGCTGAAAAAAAGCTTTACATCCGTCATTGAACCTGAGCAAAAAAGAGATGCCTCGTCTGAGTCCGAATTGGACAATGTCAAACAGACTATTGATGATTTTCAAAAGGTTTTTGAATAGTTATTATGCCACAAGTACCCTTTTCGGTAGTGAACCCGCGGCGGAGTCAGTACCTGCTCACCATGGTTCTCTGCTTTTTTCTACTTCCGGCTTCTGCTGCCGGCGCCCAGGATGAAGCTGTTACCGCAGTGCCGGGACTACCTTCATCGGGTTCGGCAGAGGCTGAGGAAGGGCCTGCCGTCGATCTGAGTTCCGGGCATACGCTTCTCATTTTTCCGCGGGGAGACCTCTACCCGCAGTACACTGCCGATCCACACCGCGTGGGGTTCGCTATTCAGCATCTGGGCTTCTCGGAGGCGAGGATCGCCGAGTCGGGCGCCAGCCGCATTGGCCTCAAGGCAGGCGGCCGCTTCGGTTTGGTGCGGCTCCATCCGCCGAGTCGGGTGGATCGAGGTTGGCAATTGAGCATCGAAGGCGGATTCGATGCTCAGTTTGACATTGAGCACTCCCTCGACAACATCGGCTGGGACGGGAACTACGGACTGTTACTGACGGCGGCGCCGGGCCGAAGCCTGGCCTTGAAGTTCGCCATGCTCCACACATCCAGTCACATAGGCGATGAGTACGCAGAGAGGACCGGCAGCCAGCGCATCGGCTACACACGTCATGAACTTGCGGCGGGCGTCAGTTGGGCCATTGATGAGCGGTGGCGGGCCTATGCTGAAGCCGGCTGGGGTTATGACCTTAGCAACAAGGATTTGCAGGAACCTGGTCGCATACAACTCGGTTTGGAGTTCGAGAATGCCAAGAGCCTGTGGGAACAGCGTTTGGGCTGGTACGCCGCGGTAGACACTTCGGCGATGGAGGAGCGGAACTGGCGTGTAGACACATCTCTGCATATAGGTCTCGTGCTTCGTTCCGGCGGCCGCGTCTGGCGGCTCGGCATCGAGCGCTACGACGGGCACCCTACGATCGGCGAGTTCTTCCAGGACGACGAGAGCTACATCGCGCTGGGTCTGTGGGTAGACGTGTGAGAAACTTTTCTTATATAGAAAAAGGGTAAGAATATTTTCAAAATAATGTCTTTAATGCCGGTAGGATAAATACAGTTGTAGTATGTACCTTAACCTCAAACTTGAAAAGAGCAAAAGCTCCGGGAAGCATGCTTCTTGAAAAAGGAGAAGCTAATTTGCCAAAGAAAAGCGTTGTCAATATTTCTCAAATTTATGCGGTCAATAAGGTCGATTTAATAGAGAAAATTGGTCAGGTATCAGATGGTTTCAGGTAATACTTGGCTGCTTACTATAAACATGAGGATGAAATTCCATGACAACAGATGAACTAACTCCTGGACAACTGTTCTCAATATCCGGAAGCTACTGGCAGGCGTGTACTTTGCACGCCGGTGTTCGCCTGGAGATCTTTACCGTGATCGGTGAGGATCAGATTACTGGTGATGAGATTGCCCAACGATTGAATGGAGACCTGCGAGGAGTGAAGACGCTCCTCAATGCTTTGGCAGGCATGGGGCTCCTTGCCAAGCAGGGAGACCTCTACGCCAATACAGAGGCCGGCAAGGCTTTCCTCGTAAAGGATTCAGCAAAGTATCTTGGTTATATTCTCATGCACCACCACTTTCTTATGGAATCCTGGTCACGGCTGCACGAGGCGGTAAAGAGCGGCAGTCCTGTCAGGGAAAGACCTCATGATGATGAGGATCGACGGGAAAGCTTTTTAATGGGTATGTTCAATCTTGCCATGAGTCTTGCCCCCCGTGTGGCATCTCAGATAAATCTTGAGAGTAGACATCGCCTGCTCGATCTTGGCGGAGGGCCGGGCACTTATGCCATCCATTTCTGTTTGGCCAATCCGGAGCTTAAGGCTACCATATATGATCTTGCTACCACAAGGCCTTTTGCCCACCGGACAATCGAACAGTTTGGCCTGGCGAATCGGATCGATTTTCTGGCCGGCAACTACTTGGAAAATGATATTGACGGGACCTATGATGTAGCCTGGCTTTCACACATTCTCCATGGTGAAGGTCCCGAAGAGTGTCAAGATATTATCCGGAAGGTTGTCTCTGTTCTCAAACCGGGCGGACTGATTTTTATTCATGATTTCATTCTTGATAACACACTTGATGGCCCCCTGTTCCCGGCGCTTTTTTCTCTCAACATGTTGCTTGGCACCCGTCACGGTCAGTCCTACGCTGAGAATCAAATAATGGAGATGTTGGCCGGGGCAGGCGTAAAGGAAATACGCCGGATTCCTTTCCAGGGTCCGAATGATTCAGGCATTATTGTCGGGCATGTCTGAGGAAGCGAAAAAGATCCTCAATAGGATGAACTTCGACGATAGTTTTGAAATCAAGATCGTCTAATCAGTCTTCAGTGGAGTGGACGCGGTTATAAATCGAGACCTTTGCAAAACGCGACATTTTTTTGTCAGGCAAGTTGAGCGAAGTGAAATCCCGCCGTCGGGGGAAGGCGAAAATTTTAACCGGAGGAATACATTAGGTATTTCGAGGATTAAAAT
>JAUVFC010000019.1 GCA_030594505.1 Desulfobacterales bacterium | reverse complement strand
TTTACGGGTTCCAGACAAGCTCAAAGATCAAAGTTGAAAGTTCAAAGAAAAACCACGATTCCGCTGCTTTCAGCTTTCAGCTTTGAGCCTTCCATTAGTAACAACAAAGTTAGGTATTACTGAGCCTTTACTGTACCCTCAAAACATTATCTTGAAATCTATATCTCCATTCGTCCGGGCCAGAGATCGGACGGGATAACGTCAAGCGCTTCCCATTATTAAGATCCTTTGATTTTTTTACTTCTTTTTCTTTGTCCCAAAAAGAAACAAGCCGATGATCATAATGATAAAAAGGGATGCAAACCATTGAACACCAGAGGAAGATATGTCTGTGGTCTCATCTTTCGCTTTGATCTCTTCCATCTTATATCCTTCAATCAATTCCGGTTCGCTCCCAGCCTTTGAAACAACATCATGTGAGTTTTGTTCCGCTTTAGATGTTTTCTTATCTTTGGGCCGCGGTTTTTTAGTGAACCCTTTAGTCAACTTTTCCTGCAACTCCTTTCTAACCATTACCTGCTCGGCCAGGGCCTTGCCCATGGCCTGTTCAATGGCCAGCCTGAATTTTTCCACCATCTCGGGGGACATAACGCCGGGCAGGGAGATAATATTTACCACCATCTGGTTGAGAAGCGGATTATTACATGTATGATCACAACATGCCACGCCCTTTTCCATTACATTGACGGCGTATTCCACTGCCAGTTTTTTCCTTATCTTTTCATCGGCCTTCCAGTAATCCTTTCGGATGGACTCCAGCATTCGGGCGGCGATGGACTGATAGGCCCAGGGATTTGCCTTGTTGAAAAACTCCTTTATTTCAAGGCCGTATTTGTCTTTGACATAGACTTCATAAGTCTGTTCCCACCTGGTTTTATCAATGGCAAAAGGCGTGGTCACCTGCCAGCCCCACATGTATTCCACAAACTTTGCCATTTCCCTGGCTCCGGCATAGTCTTCCTTTTTCATGCCCTCGATCCATTCGGGATTAAGATACCTGGTGCGGAGTTCCCTGCCGATGGTCTTTGCCACATCTTCCACCTCCACTTGATCAGGGATCCTCTGCATAGTAATCAGTGTGTTGGGAGTTTCTCCGCTTTCTTTCTTAACGGCAAGAGAAAGACCGCCCAGAAACTGGAACATATCATCATTGTCCATGGTCCCGTAAATGGCTGAGGATATGGAATGGACGGCGGTGTCTACTCCTTTCAGGTTTTCAACAAATGCTCCTTTGGCCTGCTCTCCCCATTTTCCTTTGCCGAAGACAAAGCCGGTCCTGTTTTCATAGACCTTGACAATCTCATCGTCAGACTCCCAGAAACCAGAAGCCCCGGTCATTTCAGACACGCCGTTTCCATAAGAGCCGGGTTTTTCACCAAATATCCTCAGACCGGAAAGGATAGCCGCCTCCTTTTCATTCATGCCTGATTTTACAAGACGGCTTTTTATCTCCCTGCTGTGTCTGATGATCAGGTTTTCAATGTCTGTCTGGACAGCCGCCTTTTGAACCGCCTTGTCCAGAAAAAGGAGCATGTTGGGGAAGAGATCACGATAGAGGCCGGAGGGATTTATAAGGACATCTATCCGGGGACGGCCAAGTTTTTTACCAGGGATAACTTCCGTGCCGATTACCCGGCCCGCCTTATCCCATCTTGGTTTAAGGCCCATAAGATAAAGGATCGTGCTCTCGTTAATCCCCTCATTTCGGATCGTCTCCACGGCCCAAAGCACAACAGCCACCTTTTCAGGACAGCGTCCCTTTTCTTCCAGGCCCTTTTTGATGATCTGTTCGGCTGCCTCCCTGCCGAGGTCCCAGGCGGCGCTTGAGGGTATCTTGTTGGGATCAAAGCCGAAGAAGTTTTTTCCGGTCGGTATGGCCCCCACGTTTCTTATAGGGTCATTTCCTTGTCCGGACGGGATATACCCGCCATCAAGGGCCTTAACAAGATGCCGCAATTCCCTTGGGCCTGATTCAATCAGGCCCCCCTTGACGTCTTGCTCCACAGCTTGGCTGTTGCGCCTGACAATACATTTAATCGTATCTTTCAGGCCCTCCCCCTGTGGCGATATTCCAAAGGTATGCATGCCATAGGGCATGAAGTTTTCTCTGATTTCAAGGAGATAATGCTCGATCTTTTCAAGTGCTTCATCATTGATCTTTGATATCCCAAGGTCCTTGTTAATACCCATCTTTGTGACCAGATCTTCTATCTTTTTCAACCTCCCGCCGGCCGTCTCACTCTTTAGAGAAAGCGCCCGGTTATAACTGCTGATCATATCATAGAGTCCGGCATACTCATGATAAAGGCCGCCTTCTTTTACTGCCGGAATAAGGTGATCAATAACCACTCCCCTCCCTCTTCGTTTGGCCTGGATGCCTTCCCCCACATCATCCACGATATAGGGGTAGATGTTCGGGATGTCGGTAATCAGGACCTCGGGGGGGCAGGAAGGAGAAAGCCCAGCCTGTTTTCCCGGCAGCCATTCATGTGTGGCATGCGTTCCGAGATGAATCATGGCATCGGCATGAAAGACATGTTTCAGCCACAGGTATGCCGCTATGTACTGGTGGTGGGGATAAAGAGTGGTGTCATGATAGAGCTTCATGGGGTCGTCGCTCCAGCCTCTAGACGGCTCGGGCATCATTACGACGTTATCAAGCATAACCCCTGGAATGATGAATTCCCCATTTTTGATCATTATGTTTGAATCTTCCGCCTCTCCCCACTGGTTGACAACATTTTCCCTGAACTTCTCAGGAAGTCGTTCAAACCACTTCTTATAGGTTGTAACCGGCAGTCTGATAACCCTCTTTTCCCGGATCATCCTGTCCAGTTCCCCGGGCGCCCAGCTGCCGATATTCCTGCCATACTTCAGGATAAGGCCTTTTATGGTCTCTTCGTCCAGATCTTTGTCCCTGCTTATCTGATAACCCTCTTTTTTCATACGCTTGAGAAGAAGGTCAAGGCTCCTGAATACATTGAGATAGCTCGCCCCTACATTCTGTTTTCCCTGGCTGTGGTTGTAGTAAAGGATCGCCGTTTTTTTGTCCTTATTCTCTTTTTTCTTTAATTGAACCCACATCTTCAACCTGGGGATGAGAAGCTCGATATTTTCCTTGATCGGCCTTAATACAAAAAGTTCTTTGCCCGATTCCTTATCAAAGAGTTTCACCTTTCCTGAAAGCGGGCCCGGCTCGACAAGGCCTGATATCTCCGGGTTGGCGATTGTCCAGACCACCTCCATGGGAGGTATGCCGACAGGACTCTTTTGCCATTCATCAATCGTATTGGAGTAAAGGTTAATCGCATCAAAGACCGGGACATCAAGATCCATCAAGGCAGACCGGAGCTGATGGTTTAAGGCCGAATAGAACTTCAGGGAAAAGGCCAGGACGAGATCGACCCGTGATTTTCTTTCTTTATCCATCAAAAACGAGGTTATTACACTTAAGTCCCTGCCAACACAGGGGAGGACATTGAAACCTGCATCTTCAAATCGCTTTATACAATAATCAATCGCACCCGCCTGGCCTTCAATAAGGATTGACGAAAATAGCATCAATGCCAGCCAGGGGGCATCTCCGTCATATTGTTTTTTTCCTGCGTACCATTTCAGATATGTATCATAATCGATAAAAAGATTAGCCGCCTCTTTATGGTAAATTCCAATTTCAGGGAGTTTCTCAACGTCCCTGTACTTGATGGATCGGTCAATTTCCCTGTTCGCAACCCTGCAAATGAGATTTTTTATATTAATTACAGAAAGGTTGCTGAAATATTCGGCGATATCAGGGTCGAAAATAAACCCCCTGTTTTTGAGCCCTTCATCATCCCGTGATCCGCGCAGGGCATATATACGCTTTTTTCTTATATCTTCATTTTCTATCAAGTATTCGTTGAGTTCATTCATCATGACATCGACGATGATGACCCTTGATGCTGCGATGAAATCCCCGGCCGATTCTTCCTTTTTGATATCGCCGTAAGTAAAGAACTTGACGTTGACGCTTTCCGGCAGATCAAGTTCTTTGACCGACTTATTTATAAGATAGCTGTCACCATCGATGATCAGAAAGGATATGTTTTCACCCCTGCCTATCGAAGGGAACGTTAAAAACATCAATGCTGCTATCACGACAAAAAATCTGATCATGGGGGATCACTTTAACTTAGGAATAAGGCCGTTTAATATTGCGTTTAGCGCCATCCTCAAGACAACCGGCATATCATTCGATTGAACGATATCTTCCACTCTCTCGATCTTTTTTCCCGCTATGTCTTGGGCAATCATTTTGCACCAAAGACCGTATGATGAGAGATCACAGAGCAACCCTTTTTCATAATCATCGCTTAACACAAAGGCCGCCTCAACGAAATTTGCATAGTGGGGATTGAGCAGTGTCTCCTCAAGCATGCCCACAAGCCGGCTTTTTTTCTTAAAACATTCGCACTCCATTCCTGATACCAAACCGAAGAGGCTTATTCTTCTCTCCTTCAGTCGCTGGAAGACATTTCGGTCAAAGGTCAGCCCGTTTTGTCTGTAAATTGCCTCCTTTATTCCTTTATACACTGCCCCTGCAATCAACTCCCCCATCTTTGAGTGGCCCCCTGCTTTGTCGATTTCAATGCCCGTTCCCTGAACCACGATCATATTATCCGTGCCTGTTCCCGTGGCCCGGTGGATGCGCGGGGTTGCGCTGCTTCTTATGTCCATATCCATAAGGGCCGCTGTTTTGGCCTCAGTGGCGCTGATAATAGCGCGAGTCATGGCCCTCGGTGTGAGCCTCATGTTGGGTAAGATGATAATATTGATCGTGCCGGGCTCATAAAAATTCCCTTTGTCTCTCGACATCCTGACTGCATTGGTTTCTACTCCGGCTGTTACAAGGGCATAGACCTCCATGTCCCTGAACCTTTCCCTTTTGACAGCGAGGTTGTCCATATCGGCGCCGGTAAAGAGAAAGCTCGATCTATCCTCTGATTTCCCGATAACCTCATATACCCGCGCCCGTATATTCTTCAAGCCGAGTTTATGCCCCATCCCCCAGCATGGAGGAGAGGAATAATGGTTGCCTACGGATATGATCCCTTTCCGCTGTCCTTCAAGGGTGGATACAATAGATAATGGCTCTTTAAAATCGATGATCAGGGTCTTGTTTGGAAAATCATGTGTGGTACTGTAAGCAATGCGCGCATCTCTTATGTAATTCAGGTTAAGTTCAATATTGCGCGATCTGGAAATCTTTTCTTCGAGAACCAGCGCTTCTTTTTTCGCGAATTCATCACTGTATATCCTTGCAGAAAGCCATGAGACAAAATAACCGGTATTGGTGGCGGCCCGGCAGGTAAGGTCACAGGGAAAGTAATATATCCTGTCGTTTCTCACAGCCTCTACATTTCTCCACCCGTGCCGGTCAAAGAACTTTTTCGCCGTTTCCCTGTCACCGCCGCAGCCATAGATAACCTGCGGGTTGAATTTCATCCATTCCTCTCTGGTGATGATGACAATGTTTCCCTTTTTACCGAGCACGGGCTGGATACCGCCCGCGGCCCGGATCATCTCATTCTGGAAGGAATCATCTCCTGGGACCATTACCGGATCGCGGCCCATGAGCCGGACAACCCTTTTTCTTTTTGATTGGGGAATCTTTGCGACTTTTTTTGAAATTATCTCAAGCTGTTCTTTTATTTCATCGACAATCTGTTTGGCCTCATTTTGTCTGTCAAAAATTCTTCCAAGTAAAAGAATATTCCTGTAGCTGTCAATAATGGAATCTGTTTCAAGGTTGATAAGTTGACATTTGCCGTCGTCGAATCTTTCTATTACCTTTTCATGCAAACCGGAAATAAAAATAATGTTCGGTTGTATTTTTTCTATCCTTTGCAACGAAGGCGAGAAGAAGCCTCCGATGATCTTTTTCTCACTGGCATCATGGGGATAAGTACTGCTATGGTATGTGATGGCTCTGACAGCATCCCCTGCATCTATCCTGAATATTATTTCGGTGATGGAAGGCACCAGGGAGACAACCTTCGAGGGCTTTTTAGTAATAGTGATATGAATCCCCCGGGAATCAGTAAACCTTATTGGATAGGAACATGCTGGAGCAGCACTCAAGAACGTGACAAACAGGAATAAAGATAATAGTATAAAAGTTAGATTATGGAATCTTTTCATTAAGATTTCCCTCCTTTCAGGATATAGGTTCCGCCAATAGCCGAGTATATTATAAGATTTGCTTAATCCGGAACATAAACCATAGATCCATCTTCCAGCCTGTAAGCTACCCCCAACCTTTCTCCCCGGCCTTCGGCACTTTTTTGGGTGATCTTGACTGCTTTGATTGTATTTCCTTTCTTGGTGATTACCTCAAGTTCATTGTTTTTGTTCTTTTTCATAATTGTGATATCCGATTTTTCACTAAAAAGGTCCTGAAGATGGTATGCGGTAAAGAGAGAAATGATCAGACCCACGATAAAAACCAGTCCAATATCAAAAAGGTTGGCTACTCCGGTCATGGGATCGTTTTCACCCAAATCATCAGATGGGTTGTTCCTTCTTTTTTTAAAATATCTCATCCTTGCTTTTCCTCTAAGATTTTACCGGCAAGTATTTCGGTTGCGAGCTCAATGTTCTTGACATCTTCTTCTATCCATCTTCTTTTTACTGTATAGAAAAAATAGGCTGTTATGCCCACGGCCAGTCCGACTACCGTGGTGGTAAAGGCTATTACCAGGTCTGAAGACAATTTGGCCATATCACCCTGGCCCAGGGCTGCCAAGCCTGTTCCCATAGGGATGAGGGTCCCGATCAAACCCAGACTGGGACCGATCCGTATAATCATCTTGATACGATCAAGAGACTTCCATATTTTTAAAGTCATTTCCTGAAGGATATTTTCTATCTCCACTTCACTCGGTTGAGACCCTCTGTTCAGTAAAAGCATGAGGTTTTCCAGGTAGGAATTGACCCGGTGTGAAAAAATCCTTTGATCTCGAGCCTCTCTTATTAACACGGGAAGTTTTTCCGGAGCATAACCTGTCAATCTTATCCGTTCCAGCCATTCGGCAAAAAAAGATCCGGAGGAAATAAGAATCCACAGGGTTAAGAACACCAGTAAAAACAAGGCCGGATAGAGAAGTGAGCTTGAAATGAGATAGATTAATGATTTTAATAAGGCGCCTATGTCCAATTTTTCCCCCTCTTTATTTTTCTTCTCATGGTCCAGAAGCCGGTTGTAAAAAGGGCCGTCATTGCGGAGCACAGCAGCAGGATATCCCTGACGTTTACACTCTGATCTTTATCCTGATAGGCTGCCAGCCTGTAAATCTTATCCATATCCCCAAATTGTGGCATGACGATTACCGATAGGAAAAAATAGACGGATATGATCAACATGGCCGCTCCCAGTGTTGACTCAGGGGCGGAAGCGGACTTGGCGCGCCACAGAGACATACTGAACACTGTAATTATGACAATAGCCATAAACCCCAGATATGCCCAAATTACAGCCAGAAGTCCGGAATCCGGGAAGCAGGAAAGAAGAAAGGCAGTGCTGAAAAAGATGACAGTGATACATACAGGGCAGGGGATAATCAGGGCCAACCAACCAAAACTTTTTTTAGTTTGTTTTTTATTTCCTTTCAGCAGAACAATCCCCCATATGATAAGTCCACCCGCCATGAGGATGTGGATGAACATTCCTGATTTTAAAAAAGTTTGCACTGCTTCAAAGTATTGGATGATATCGATCTTTTGAAGGATATGTGCAGAGAACACAAAGATGCCAAAATAAGTGACGCTTAAAAGAGAAAAGGAAAAGAGTTTTGTTTTCAGCCTTCCTTTCCGGACCAGAAAATAGTGTAGTCCCATTCCGCTCTTTAAGGCAAATATTCCTATGGTAAAAAAAAGGCCAAGGAGTAAACTTTTAAGTTCCATTGGAATGCCTTTTGTATACTTTTGATTTTTGCTTCATTTCTCAATACCATCTCTTGCCTTGATACCTTTCTGGTAATAATATTTTACCTCTTTCATCTCAGTTACCAGATCAGCCTCTTCAACGATGCTGGGGTTTGCCATTCTGCCTGTAATTATCAGTTCGATCCCTTCCGGTTTTGCCTGGATGAAATCGAGTAACTCCTCTACGGAAAAAAGATTATAATGAGTAGCAATATTGGCTTCATCAAGGATGATTATCTGATATTTGCCGGAACACATAACCTCTCTGATTTCTTTGAGACCTTCCTGCGCGGCTTTGATATCTTCCTCCCCAGGGTTTCTGTAAATGAAACAACTTCTGCCGTACTGTTTTATTGTAATGGAGTCTGAGAGTTTGGCCAGGGCATCAAGCTCGCTATATTTCATTCCGTTTACAAATTGAGCAATATATACCTTAAGACCGGCGCCTGTGGCGCGCAGGACAAGTCCGAATGCCGCGGTCGTCTTTCCTTTGCCGTTGCCCGTATAAACCTGAACATATCCCTTCATTTTAGCCTCATAAGCTTTATGGGGAGATACCCCTTCGTGGAGGTCTCCCCTCCCTTTTACATCAATAATCATACCTCATACCAAGGAAGAACATTCTTCCCGGCATAGGAAACCCTTTGACGTATTCGTAATCGGTGTCAAAGAGGTTTTGAATTTCACCTCTTAGAGTGAGCCCCCCATATTTTTGAAAATCGAGGATCTCTCTACTGATCGTGAAATTGGCTAGGGTAAAACCACCTTTTTCTATTTCAGGCGCCGGCCAGAGCCCACTTTCCCAATCTTCAATCTTTTGTTCGCCGGTGTAAGCGAGTTGCAGATTGGCGGAAAGACCTTTTTCATCGGAGAATGTAATGCCGTATGACACATGAAGGTCCGATGTGTACTGGAGGTCTTGATGGATTGTTTCATCTTCATATTCACTAAGGTAGACAAAACTGACATACGGTTTTAATTCAAAATTCCAGCCCCCAAAAGAGCCGATATCAAAAGAAAAAGTGCCTTCCAGTCCTTCTATTTCAGCCTCTCCAACATTGTCCCATGTAGTATCGCCGGTTGGTGTTGTAGTCGTTTGAATCTTATCCTCAAAATCAGTATAAAAAAAGGTAAGTGAGGAGTTCAAAGAAGCATAAGAGAAATCCACTCCCCCCTCATAAGTTTTGCTTTTTTCGGGATCTAAATTGGGATTGCCCACGTAATTGCCATACCAGCCGGGGAAATTCCCCGCCAATTGCTGAGCAGAAGGCATCTTGAATGCCTCTCCGTAGTTGGCTCTTATTTTTAGATAATCTGTTATAAGATAGGCCACGCCAATTCGGGGAGAAAGGTGGTCATCATCCTCTGTTCCGCCCTGCCCTCTTTTCACTTCCACCTCATATTCGTCATATCTGAGGCCGCCGGAGATTATAAACCTTTGATCCAGAAGCTTTGTTTTGGCCAAAAGAAAATAGGCGGGGTTTTCATACTCGGACTCCTTTGGATCCCAGGTGGTTTCAACTTCGTAATTCACCCAGTCGAAACCAGTGGTAATCGTTGAATCCTTCCAGTTAAAAGATGCCTGTGCCTGTGCCCCTTTCTGGTCGGTTTTTTGTTCAGATGAAATACCATCGTCCCAGAAATCAGGGTTGCTCGCTACAGGATCGACCCATTTGTCTTCATCTTTGCCGTCAAAATATCTTGCTTTCCAGGAGAATTGCCCATCCGTGGTTTTGCCGTTATAAATAAAGTCAATGGATCGATTTTTCTTGTGTGTGTAGTCGTCTAAATCATTCATGCTCAAATAATTGGGAGCACCCTGATGGTCCACATCAAAATAATTGTAAATAATGCCGACACGATTTTCAGGCAAGAATTCAAAACCGAGATTCAAGCTCCAGTTCTGCTTTTCATCAAAGCCGGTGTTGTAAAACCTTTTTCCATCGGCAGTGTCATAATCATCCATTGAAGTCCTGGTAAAACTGCCCGAAAAATCAAATCCTTTGACCTTTCCTGAAAATCCGGAACTTGCTTCCTCATGACCAAAACTTCCCAATATTCCCTCAACAAATACGTGCGGTTTGTCCTTCCCCTGCCTGGTGATAACGTTTACGACGCCACCCATAGCGGCCGAGCCGTATTGAACAGCAGCAGGCCCCCTTATTATTTCCACTCTCTCTATGTTTTTGGTCATAATCTTGGCTGCATTACCGGTGCCGGCTCTTCGGCCATTAACCAGAATCAGTACATATCCCTCAAGGTCATTACCGTGGGTTTCTGTCCTGAAACCACGAATACCAATCGAAGTTAAGGTTCCCGGATATTTTTGAATGTGTCCAATCCCTTCTTCAGCCAATAAATCTCCGAGATTTCTGGCAGAAGATCTTTTGATCTCTTCTTCATCAATGATAGTTACATTGGAGGTGACCTCCTTTTTCTTTTCTTCTAACCTACTTGCCGTCACCACCACCTCTTCTAATGCGGCTACTTCCTTTTGTTCTGTTTGCGCCTGACTGAATCCTTGCAGTGTCAGTCCAGTTAAAAGCACAATTAAAACCATCAACTTTCTCATTTTAGTTCCTCCTTTACTTTTCGGAGGTCCGGTGATACTATCTGTCTGCCAGTCAGCCTTTCTGCCTCTGGCAGAGCCGAACCTCCATTTAGGGTTTGTTGGTTAACACTGGCGGGCAGGGCGGCTAAATGCTTTGGCGGCTTTCCGCCCTGCTTCTTCTCATCCACACAGCCGGATTTCAGCTCCGGTGTTCATCGAACCATACCGGTCTAAGTGAATGGCGGATTTCAGGCCCTATCTCTTCATTCATCCGGGCCGGAGGTCGGACGGGATAATGTCAATTGCTTCCCGTATATGCCTGCAGAAGATCTCCACGATTTCTTGACGAAGGCCGAGCCCTCTCTCTTCCAACGAAACTGAAATGCCTTCCTCTTCAAAGGCAGTCTTCCATGAATCGTCATCTCCTGCAAGATCTTCCTGAAAATGAGTGCCTGCAACAAACATAAAAGGCACAAGGCTAACTTTCTCGACACCTGCCCCCTTCACAGCAGTGATTATCTTATCCCGTGAAGGGTCGCCTTCAACCACTCCCACGTAGATGTCGACGCCGAACTTCTTGCGAAACATGTGATGCAGAGCCAGATAGGAAGACCATATGGGATGGTCGGTTCCGTGCCCGACCAGAACCATGGCCTCATCTTCATTTTGCGAAAGATCCTTTCCCAGTCCCCTTACCACTGCTTCATAGTCCTCATGATCACAAAGAAGCGGTAGGCCGATGGACGTCCTGACCGGGCTCTGCCCCACCTCCTCAACCAGACGGTAGAACTCATGCCCACAGAGAAGATGCAGAGACTGAACCACCGCCCACCGATGCCCGGCTACCTTCAACCCGGAAAGTACCTGATGGGGATGTTTCAGGTCGATGTCTCGCCGCTTCTTGATCCGGTCTTTCACCATCCTTGATGAATAGGACCAGAGGATTTCGTGACCGGTAAAACGCTCCCTGAACATCTTATCGATAAAGGAATAGGTCTCAAGTGCCCGTGTTGTGGTGCCAAATGCTGCCATAACTATAGGAACCTTCATACGTCACTCATACCTTTCTCCTCCATCCAACGGCCAGAAGCGCCAGGAGGCCGATGACCATCGCCATTACCACCCAGTCTTTAGGCACGAGTTTTATGAAATGTTTCCTTATCTTGCCGGAAATACGCGCGATGATAAAACTGCTGTCATCCAGCTCGATCCTGAACTGTTATCTTGTCTTTAAGATGAAACAATGCAGCCACAGCGACCACAGTAACCGGATCCCGGTCTATACCGTTGTAGTGTTTTCCTGTCAACATTTTCTACCTCAGTCCGTTCTAATCCCTGGCTTTGTTTACGCAGTTAAATGCGATGAAAAAGAAGGTGCCTCTCAAATTTCTGCCCAGGAAAAGATTCTAGAGCCAATTATTGAGTCGCAGATTCTGGCTACCTTAACAGTTCTTTTGTGAAAAACATTCAGAAGCGCCATATTAAGACCGGATTCTGCCAACATGGAGAGGTAAACCTCCTCAAGAAGAAGCCTTTTCCTCTGGCATGGGCTTCCACTTGTAAGATTGGAAAGCCCCACAATTGTGCTTACTGCAAAGCCAAGAAGTTCCGGCAAGAGTTTCAGCGTGGAGAGCACTTCCTTTGCCTGGCGACAACCATCTTCCCAGATAATCGGAACAACAATAGGATCAATGATAAGCCTTTCCAGACTTACCCCTGCTCTCTCCGCCTCTTCCACAAGTCTTAAAGCTATATCCAATCGCTCCTCTGAGTTAGAAGGAACCTGTCCATCCGGAGAAAGAAGAAACCCGACAATATCGGTTTGAAACTCCACTGCTAAGGGCAAGATCTCTTTCAGTTTTCGAGGTTCCAGGGAAAAACCGTTAATAATTGGCTTTCTCTGACAGGCCCTGAGCCCTGCCTCCAAATTTTCCGGATTTCCCGTGTCAAGAGATAACCTTAAATTCGTTACCTCCTGGACTGCTTCCACTAAAAAGGCCATACCTTTTTCTCCGTTTTTAGGAAGAGGGCCGGGGTTAATATCGATAATCTCGGCCACTGCATCTTCGCACCTTCCGGCAATATCCTTAATGGGTTCAGGGTCCAAATCCCTTATCGCCTTTGCCACCATAGGATTCATTATATGGATATTATCGGCAACGATTACCATAGCTTCCCTTTTTCAAGCTCAATCTACCCGTCAGCTTTTTTCGTGAAATGGGCAATGTCCTCCCACACCCGGTGGTGCTTAACATGTAGTGATTTTTGTCAATGCAGGCGCCAAGTATGAATTACAGTGGTGAACAAAATTCGGTAGTGTCCCTTTACAGTTGGTTTAGCCCTCCGGTCTTTTTTTATTGATAAGAAGAAGAGAGAGATAGGGGGGAACCGCATCGGGACGCTGTTTCAGATCATGGATGATCTCTTCGTCTTTTAGCCCGCATTGAGATATGAGGGTGGCCTTTCCTTTCAGGTCAAGGTGATCAAGAGTGTCCATAATCTCTTTATAATTCCGGTACACCTTCAGGATTACTACATTGTCCGTATGGTTAATTACCTGCTTCAGATTTTCCGCTCCGAGGGCGCCTGAAACCACGGTAAAGGATTCTTCCGCCTCGGCCAGGATATGTCCGGCAGCGGCGGCCCCAGCCTGGAATGAGGTAATTCCGGGAACAATCTTTACGACTATATCAGAATCAATTTCCTTTATTGTTCGCATAAGATAGCCGAATGTGCTGTAGGTCATGGGGTCACCCAGTGTGAGAAAAGCCGCCTCCTGACCTTTTTTCAGGACATCAATCACCTGTTGGGCGTTTTTTTCCCAGGCAGAGACAAGCTGTTTTTTTTCGAGCGTCATTGGAAAACCGAGGAGTACGACAGGGACATCCTTTTTTAAATGTTGTGACGCGATGTTGACAGCGAGAGAATGAGCATTTTTAGTGG
>JAUVFC010000156.1 GCA_030594505.1 Desulfobacterales bacterium | reverse complement strand
CCGGCATCCGTCCCGCCTGGAGCATTGTCCAGGGTGATGACCAGAAAAGGATTGTAACGCCGTATCAGGCCATAATAAACGGCGCGGACTATCTCGTAGTAGGCAGGCCGATCCGCATGGCCGAGGATACGAAAGAGGCGGCGGAAAGAACAGTAAGGGAGATAAAAAGAGGAATGGAAGACAGGGCAGCAAAGGGCTCAAAGTAGCGGGAGCAGACACTTTACGGCAATACGCCCTTACGGCCTGAAGGCCCAATCACCCAGATTCCGGTATCTGCCTACTACGTCAGTAAGCAGGGGCAACAATTTCTCTTGATAGATGTTGTCCCAGGCATAGTTGCGTATAACGTTACGAAACATCTGGGAAGGTTTTAGTTCGCCAATAAAGTCCAGGGTTTTTCGGGCAACCTTTTCGGGCGGATCATTGAGATCAAAGGCGCATACTTCCCGGCCTCCGATTTCCATAAAGGGTGGAATGTTGGAGCAGACCACAGGCAGTTTGATCATGCCCGACTCCAAAAGGGGTATGCCGAAGCCTTCCTGCAAGCTGGGCATGAACAGGATGTCGGCTATCAGGTACAGGTCCCGTATTGTAATACGGTCCATTGACAGACTTTTTCCGCTTTTGAACACATACTCCGCCATGATGAAAACGTCATCTTCCACACCAAGTTCCCGGCTCAGGTTCTTTAATTTGCGGTAGTATTCCAGACTTTTTGGCGCGTGGGGGTCATAGGCTCCGGTTATAAGCAACCGGGCTTTAACACCCCAATCGTGCAAGGCCCTGGTTACACGGATGGACAATTCTATGTTCTTTCGCGGGAGGAGACGCGAAGGTTGAACCATGAGGAATTCGCTTTCAAAAATATGTTGTTCCCGGATAAACCTCACCGTATTGGGATCGAGTCGAAAAAAGCGAATGGGATCGATGCCGTTCGGAATGACGTGGAGCTGCTTCCTGGTTCCATAGAGACGTGCAAACATTTTTTTGCGGCTTTCCGATATGGCTACGTAATGAATGCCCGCATAAGTCCTCTTTAGAATGTTCCAGGGAAAGAGGTCCAGATTTTCGGGAGAGTCGGGATAGAAATAGGGGGAGTCGTGGTTCCAGCTTATGATCGGCATCCGGCACTCCTGGCCCATCCGGTGCAAAGCAGCGGTAAGGGGCAAATTAAACGGCATGGTCAGGACGTTGTGGGCAATCAGGGCGTCGAACCCTTCCAGGGACTTCACCAGGTACTTGTAAATTTTCCTGCTTAGGCCCTCCAGTTTTTCGTGTTTCCCTTCATGGCTCAACTGATGGGCGTTCAGTATCTGTCTGCTTCGGGAACCAAGAAGCGGGTTGATCTCAACTTCACAACTATCAGAAAATATGCCTCCGTCGCCGACAAAGATCTTAACGTTGTGATAGAACCGGCTAAGAAGCGATGCCTGCTGGCGGATGATCTCTTCAACTCCGCCCACTACCGGGGGGCACGAATAATGTAGTAAAGCGATATTATATTTCATTTTTTACTTACCCTTTACACTGGGTTTCGAGGACATTGACGAGGTGAAGAAGGTGCCGCTCCAGGACTTCGTATGAAAAGTACTTGTTGCCGAGCTGATAATTTCTTTCTATCATTTCCTCTCGCCGCTCGTCATTATTAAGGACTTCAAAAATCTCTGTTACTGCCTTGTCGCTGACAAATCCTTCAATCGCTATGACATCGAACCCCTTGGGCTCGATATCAGCGATATAGATTGAATATCTATTTACAATGATCGGTTTACGATAGTAAATCGTTTCCAAAAAAGCATTTCCAAAGCCCTCATATCCGGATGGATAACTTATCAGGTCGGCGCTTTGATACACGTCGCCTATGGAAAACTTTTTTTGGTTTTTTTCGCCAAAGACGCCTTTTTGTCCCACGAGGTGTTCTATAGAGACCAGTTTGACACGAATTTTCCGGGCATACTCCTGGATACGCCTGTTGTAAATATGCCCCTCATCATCCGCGGAGTGAGATATAATGAGGGACGGGGTTTTCAGATTCATGAGACTAACGATTTCCAGGCTTCTCTCAACCCATTTGCGAGGCACTACCCGGGTAGGATGTAAGATGAAAAGGTCATTCTTTGTCAAACCGACTTCGCGCCTCAGTTCCGCCGAACAATCAACAAAAGGCGGGGGTGGAAAAGCAAAGTCATACACGTTGGGCACAACAGCGTTCGATATCCCTTTACGATAGCTTAATTGATGGCCGGCCACTGAATTAATGACAGCGTGCTGCATGGTGGGCAGGTTAGGCGGAAAAGCCCAGCATAAGTAGTCTTCAAACGCATTGACCAGGAACCTCGATCTTTCCCAGGAAAAGTCATGATGGTGAGCCAATGTCGGGAAACCGGTTTCAGCGATGAATTCGGTGATAGCCAGGCCGAGTGGAACGTGCAACGGGATGGCCAGCACGTTTTCCGGGATGATGATATCAATATCGAACTTCTTAACGAACTCGTAGATCTTTTGCTTGAGATGCTCCCGGATGCTATGAATCTTTCGGGTGATCTCCCTCGGTCGGATTCGTTGGCAAAAGCATTTATCGTTAATCTCTTTAATATCCGGATGCCTAAAATGGGCTTCTTCCACAAGCATACACTTTTCGGGCAGGCGATCGTTTTCACCCGAAAAGTAAAAACACTCGTAGTTGTTCCTTTCCAAGACCGCCGCCCACTTCTCGATCTCCAGGGATACGCCGTCAGTGCCTGCTATTCTGGTCGATATGAAGCCAACATTGCGAAATTTGGATAAATTGTGCTTGATCAAAAAACACCTCCTTACAGTTAAATCTCGCCTTTAAACATCACCTCGAGATAATGTCGGGTTATCGGATCAACGCTTTCAAAGGAGTAGTCCGCGTTCTCATTTTTTGCTGCCATTTCCTTCCTCGCCTCTGCCGCCAGAGTCTTGCCCAGTTCCACGCCGAACTGGTCAAATGGGTTGATATCCCAGATGAATGCCTCGTACACGGTCCGGGCTTCGTAAAAGGCAAGGAGTCGTCCGACGTCTTTTGGTTTCAATGAATTTGCCAGAATAGTGGAAGAAGGACGGTTGCCGGGGAAGAATTTTGCGCTATTCGGGTCTTCCTTTCCCATTGCCAGGGCCATTGGCTGGGCAATCAGATTCGCCCACAATTCCTGGTAATTGGTAACGCCTCTTGATTTGGACCGGTATTCGGTATACTGCGGGTTGACTGCACCGATAAAATCGCCAGGGAAAGGCCTTCCCTGGTGCGCTAACTGAAAGAAGGAATGCTGCGCGTTGGTCCCCGGCTCTCCGAATATGATCGGACCGGTGGCGATGTCCATTATTTCACCACCTGCTGAGACGTATTTCCCGTTACTTTCCATGTTGAGCTGCTGGATGTGTGGGGCCAGTTTATGCAGTGGTTCGGCATACGGGACGATCCCCTGGGCCGGATAACCTAAAAAATTATTGTTCCATACCGCGATCAGTGCCGCGATCAGGGGGATATTTTCCTGGATGGGCGCGGTCCGGGTGTGGATATCGATCTCTTCCGCGCCCTTTAAGAACGCCTCAAATCGTTCATAACCGAGATAGAGACTCAGGGGGAGGCCTCCCACCGCGGAAGAGACGCTGTACCTCCCCCCAAAAAAATCGAACATGTGAAAGGCGCGTATGACAGGCGCTGAGGGGTCATCGCCGGGGCTCCCTTTTGCGGTTACTGCCACAAAGTGTTTTGACGGGTCCAGCCCCTGCTTCTCCATATATGCCTTTGCCTGTGCCGCATTGGCCATGGTCTCCGCGGTGGTATAGCTCTTTGATATCACAATCCACAGGGTTGTCTCCGGCTCTATAGAGGATACTATTTCTCCAAAATTGTGAATATCCACGTTTGCCAGGTAGTGAAGCGATATTCCCCTGTCCGCGTATGCCTTGAGCGCCTCGCTTATAAACTGCGCCCCAAGGTACGAGCCCCCTATCCCGATAACCACGATATGTTCGAACGGCTTCCCTGTTGAACCGCGGATTTCACCCTGATGCACCTGACGGGAAAACAGCTCTATATCCTCCCTGACCTTTTTAATCATTGGGGCGACATCCGTGCCGTCTACCACAACCGGATTCCCGGAAAAGTCCCTGGCCGCAGTATGCAGCGCTGCCCGATTCTCTGTTGTATTTACCTTGTCACCCCGCATCATGGCTTCAAACCGGACCGTTAGATTTCTTGCTTCAGCCAGTTCAAACAGAAGCTCCATTGCCTCTTCATCGACCCTCTGGCGGGAAAAATCGTAAAATATTCCGGCATCTTGTAAAGAAAATTTTTCAAGCCTTTGCGGATCTTGGAGCAGTACCTTCAAATGCTTATCATTAGCTTCCATGAGCCGTGCATGGTTTTCGAGTTTTTTCCAGATCGGAAGACTTGTTATCTTATTTTTTTTCATGGAGTTTGCTCCTACGTTACAAACTATCCACTTCCATAATAGAAAGTCAATATTTCACGGACATCCCTATTGCCCCCCAAAGCTGAAAAGAGAAAAAATAAAAAAGCTTCATGAGTTAGGGAGAATATAGCCTTATCCTTTTGAAATGTCAAAAAATTTTGCATTTGCCCCGTTCAAGGAGCTGCCTGTGCCTGTAACGAAATGTAACAATTCTGAGGAAAATGAGGAAAAAAAGGACGTAGACGTTACAAAGTTGACAGCAGAAACTTGCAACGGAAGATAGAACGGTGTCCAGAGGGGTCGGTGGTAGTTTTTATTATTTAACTTTCCTCCAAAAAAGCCGATAACGTGAAGTATAAGTGACTGAGCTTTATAGCGCCTCTTTTCATCAGCCCAATGGCAGCTACCGATAGGACAGT
>JAUVFC010000079.1 GCA_030594505.1 Desulfobacterales bacterium | reverse complement strand
GCGTCATCGACTACCACTTGTATAGAGGGCAACAGACCTATGGTGTCCAGCGTACTCGGATGAAGCCCGTGACAAATATTTTTCACCTCCCGTATTGATGCGGCAATCCTTTTTTCTATCTCTCTGACTTGCTCTTGCAATCCCTGGTCAGTGCGTTCAATCCGGTTTGCGAGCATCTCCACATCCATCTTGACACTGGTAAGGAACTGTCCTACCTGATCATGAAGCTCCATTGCCAGCTTATGTCGGTCCCGTTCCAACAGCGAGATCAATCTTCTCGATAATCGTCTTGTTTCTTCGTGTTTTTGCTCGAGATAACGGTTTAGCCGTCTTAATGCGCGTTCCGCCTTTTTGCGTTTTGTAATATCGCGCATAAGGACCAGAAACTTGGTCGTGTTGTCCTCTTCATCGAAAACACGGACAGCCTCGACAACCACGTTCATAACCTTTCCGTCCTTAGTAACCAGGTCCCTTTCAATCTCACTTACCTCTTCTTCTTTGACTATATCCGGGAATTCCTGACAAAATGCGTCCCGCGAACTCTCTGTAAAAAATGAGCACACCGGCTTGCCGACAATCTCATCCTTGAGGTAGCCTGTTTTTTTTGTCCATGCCCTGTTACAATCAATGATAGCCCCTTCCATATTCAAGGTATGATACATATCAGGTGCGTATTCATATAGATAGCGATATCTTCTTTCAGACGTGTTGAGCATATCATCCCGGGGCATGTCTGTAGTCTTTTTCAAAGATCTTCCCATCTGTTCCGGTTCTCCGGAGGTTGTTTTGCAGACCATTGTTAACCTCCTATATTTTGTAGCGCAAGGCTTTAGCCTTGCTCAACATGCAGCCCTAAAGGGCCGCACTACATTTTGCAATTTGTAGCGCAAGGCTTTAGCCTTGCTCAATATGCAGCCCTAAAGGGCCGCACTACATTTTGCAAGAGGCTCTTATATTATGTTTCTTTAATAACTCTTTGATATCCTCTACCTTAGAATTACTCAGTCCCCCACTTGATTCAACAGTCCGCCCGTCTGAGATGATACCCATGATCTGCAAAATCTGTTTCACGATGGCTGCCGGCTCTTTACAATAGAAGTTGTAAAAATTACGGAGCATATTCCCGGCTTCCCATATCTGATAAATGTGGTCGGAATAGGTCCTCTGCGTATCATAGATATTTAAAGAAGAATACGTGATCTCTCGCCAGGCTGCAGGGAGAAAATTGCTGCCGCCCGCCAGTACGCCGCTGGAACTTGGACGGTCAAGAAAATTCTTCTCGTCGCCATCATATATCCTGAAACGCTGATGATACCGAACAGCCTGTTGATAGTCAAGAGAGCGTTTCATTCTGCCGGTGAATATAAGACCGGCGATCCGGTTGTTTTCGGAAAGTTTTTTCAAGACGCTGGTACGAATGTTTTTATGATACATCGATTTCTTGAAACGATGCACTAAAGAAGGATTGTTGTAAAGAATAAATTCAAAAGAGGTCTCCAGCGCAAGGGCCTTATAAAACTGAGGGAGATGACGGTTGCTGTGGTAACAAATCGGGGTGTCAACAAAAAAAATGGGGCCGGGATAGTTATATCGATAAATCAGGTGATCAAGCTCTGAAACAATAAGACTTGTCTCCTTAGCGGTATTGCCTGTTATAGATATCAAGACGGGACAGCGTCCCCTTACAATATCAAGGGCGGCTTCCACCAGGTTCAAACGCTCTTCCCTTGAAAGCGCTATCCCCTCTCCCCAAACCGGCCCATTAAGAAGAACCGCATCCACACGCCCCCCCAATATATGCTCTATAAGTCTCTGCAAAGAAGCGGTATCCACGCGGGAGCCTTTGAGTGGGCTCACGAGCGGACATATCAATCCCTTTGGGGGTTCAGCGGATTGCATCTCCATTGAATTTAAAATCACCTTTCCCTAAGATATCATGCAGGTGGAGAATCCCCTGGATCTCTTCTTTCAGGTTTGTAACGGGAAGAATTGTAATCTGGTATTTCTCCATAATATTAAGAGCATCGTAAGCGAAGCTGTCCGGCTGGAGCATCTTGGGATTAGCGGTCATGACATCTTCTACATACTTTTCACGGATGGTATCACTTTCATCCAAGAAACGTCTAATGTCTCCGTCGGTTATAATTCCAAGGAGTTTGTTGCCGTCCTTTTCAGCAACAAGTGTCGCGCCAAGCTGCAACCGGTTTATCTCTTTGATCGCTTCCCGCATTGTGGCGCCTTCATAAATGATGGGTATGCGGCGGCCGGTCAGCATAATCTCTTTTACCTTCACGGAAAGCCGCTGACCTAAGTTTCCTCCCGGATGAAATCTTTGAAAGTCCTTCGGTTTAAAACGTCGTTTATTGATAAGCGTCACCGAAAGAGCGTCTCCCATGGCAAGGGCCGCGGTTGTGCTGGCGGTAGGGGCTAATCCCATGGGACATGCCTCGCGTTCTACACCAACATATATAACAATATCACTGTGCCTTGCGAGCGTCGAATCCATATTCCCGGTAAAGCCGATCAAAGGGCAGCCGATCCGCTTAATACTCGGAATAAGAATGTTAAGTTCATCGGTTTCGCCGCTGTTTGAAAGAGCTATCACCACATCTTTATCACTCACCATCCCCAGATCCCCATGCATTGCCTCAACAGGATGGAGGAAAAGGGCGGGAGTGCCGGTGCTGATTAATGTAGCCACAATCTTGCGTGCCACAATCCCTGATTTTCCGATACCGGTCAAAACGGTACGACCCTTGGAACGCAAAATCAGCTCAACCATTTTACCAAAATTTTCGTCAAGTTTTTCTATTAGATTCAGGATACCCTCCGCCTCTATGCGAAGGACTTCTCTGGCTTGGCGTAGTATCATAGTCGTTTCTAATTACCTACCTCTATATCCAAAAAAACATTGTAAGAATATAACAGAACCTTGGGCTAAGCAACAATCTGTTGCAAGTTACGAGTTGCGGGTTGCGCGTTTTAAACTCGTAACCCGTAACATCCTTTGATTTTAGGCTGCAAAAATTCAAATAGCCAAACCCATCGTTTAAAAGCTGTGGTACTATTGTTCAACTTTCCCCTTATAAAAAAACCGCTCCAGCACCCTGTGATACGATGTCCAGGCCGACTCGGGATCTTCCGAAGCCATAAAATTGCGAATTCCGTTTACCTTTGAATCAAGTTCGTCCAAATAATTTAACATCACTGCCTCGATGGTCTTGGGCGGTTCCGGAGAACCAAAGTCTCTTGCGCCGTGATGGCTGACAATCATATGTTTCAGAAGTAGAGCAAGTTCCTCCGGAAAATCTTTAATTGAGACAATCTTCTTTTCAAGCATTTCCAGGCCGATAACGATATGGCTCAACAACCTCCCCGCATCTGAATAATCGATGTGGGACTCGTAGCAAAACTCATGGATCTTGCCTATATCGTGGAGAACGGCCCCTGTCATGAGAAGATCATTATCAATCCCATCGTAATGGCCTGCAATCTTATGAATCAAAAGAACAAGGGAAAGCGTATGTTCCAATAGCCCCCCAAGATAGGCATGATGCATATTTTTTGCGGCAGGGGCCTTCTTAAAAGATTTAACAAAGGATTCATCTTCAAAAAAGGCATCAGGAGTTTTTTGAGATAAGAATTCTCTACCACGCTGCATGTGGAAACCAGGTGGTCCATCATATCATCCGGATCCCTGTCGGAATGAGGGAGAAAGTCTTCCGTGGCAATACTGTCTTTTCCGCAGCGTTCCAGATCCCGAACAGTGACCTGGAGCATATCACGATAGTCCGAGGCAGCCCCTTTTACCTTCACGTAATCGCCAATCCCAAAGTTTCCGTTAATATCCTGAACATTATCCCATACCATCGCTTTGATGCTTCCGGTTCTGTCGGCAAGAGTCAAAACAAGATAGGGGTTTCCGTCTTTTTTATGGGCCAGTTGTTTTTGGCGAACCAGGAAAATCTCGTCAAAAACCTGCCCCGACTTCAGCATGTCAACAAAAACTTTTTTCAAGATTCCCCCGAAGCAAAGATTTCCTCCCAACTTTTCAGTCGCTTCACTTGATCATAGTCCGTCATATCACATTGTATAGGGGTTATTGAAACCAAGTTTCGGCAAAGAGTATTCCCGTCCGTCTCAGGATCGTGGTCAAAGAACTCTGTCTGGCTCCCCTGCCAGAAATAGATCCGGCTCCTCGGATCGGTTCGCCTATCAAACGATTCTGACAGTCCTGATATTCCCTGTTTTGTGACGCGGACCCCCTCTATCCGGTCAACGTCGGGAATATTTACATTCAAAAAAGTTCCCTTTGGAATCCCCTCCCTGAAAACGAGTTCCGCAAGATCACGAACAAACTCTGCCGCAGTCTTAAAATATCCCCCTTCACCACTGTTTATTGAAACCGCGATGGCAGGAATCCCCAAAAGCGCCGCTTCCCTGGCAGCGGATACGGTCCCGGAATAATGAAGGTTTATCCCCACATTGGGGCCTGGATTGATCCCCGAGATCACCATGTCGGGACGATTCTCCAACAGCTCCCGAACTCCCAATTTCACGCAATCCGCAGGGGTCCCGCTTACACTGTATCCCCACCCATTTCCATCCTTGCCTACCTTATCAATCAAAAGCGGAAGATTGAGCGTGATAGCATGTCCTACCGCGCTCCGTTCGGTGTCGGGCGCGACCACGGTCACGGCATACCGGTCGTCCAAGGCCTGTTTTAAAACCCAAAGCCCCCTGGCATGTATTCCGTCATCATTGGTTAATAAGATGTTCATGTTATAGATTCCGAATTCAGGAATTGAGGAATTAAGGGATTGTGGTTGGATGGCTGGAGAAGCAGAACGATTAATTCCTAAACTCTCGAATCCCTAAATTTTTTAATTCGTTAGTGTTAACAAAAACAAATACCAAAACAATGTATTACCGTCAAGCAAAAGTCCGCAATTCCAATTTTATTTTGAATTATTCCCGTTTATCCACCAGTCCTCTTCCTCTTTTTCAAACCACCACTCATCCGAACCGGTATTAAGGACCTCTTTGCAAAGCTTTTTTCCTGCCTCGGTATGGAATCGTTTCACAATAAATGAGAGCCAGCTTTTCGTATACGTATTACCAAGGTCTTTGAGCGCCTTCAGATCTACGACCAATGCGAGTTGATCGGCATCGTGAGCAAGCTTGGCTTCTATTGTATCCGCCTTATTGAACTCCTCTATGAGGCCCTTTAGATCAGGCTCAAAGGGGAGCCCTGCGGTCATATCACGTACCGCCTTTTCTTCATCAACGGTTACGTACTTTTTCTGAACGTAATTCATGTCGCCGGTGCGGGCCTCTGCAAGGTCGTGCACCAGACACATTTCAATAATTCTGGCGCTGTCAGCTTCAGGGACCATCCGTGAAAGAACATATCCGATAAAGGCGGCCGCAAAAGAATGTTCAGCCACAGACTCTTTGCCCGAGCCCAAAAAATGATATCCTGACCTCGGTATCTTTTTTAACAGCCGCGCTTCAAACAGTAAGTTTGCAATAGATTTCATAAGATCCTGCCTTTTGATTATGGAGTGATGACCCATCAACTATGAACTATGACAAAAATTTTATAATCATATAGGACAGGATGCCTGCGGAAAGAGGAGTAGTTATCCACCCCATGCCTATCGTGGCGATCATGCTGCCGCTGACCGTACGCAAACCTTTGACCAGGCCCACGCCGACAATCGCCCCCACAACAGCCTGAGAAGAAGAGACCGGAACGCCAAGCTGGGTAAAAGCATGAATCGTCAAGCCATTGGACAGGGTGGCCACAAAGGCTGAAAAGGCGTCTAACGGCACGATCCTTTTCCCTACGGTCATCATAACCCCACGGCTGTATGTCAGAACACCCAAGGCAATGCTCAATCCTCCCACAACAGAGGCCGTAAAAGGACTGAGCATCCCGGACCCCACGTAAACACCGGTCACGTTCGCCACATTGTTGGACCCGAGGGAATACGCGCTGTAACACCCCGCCAGTACCACAGCGATCGTCAGGAAAACGCCGCGCCGATAAATATCTTTAAAGAAAAGATTCAACACGCGGGCAAAAAACCTGTACAGGATCATGCTGAAAACAATTCCCCCGACCGGGGTCAGAACCCAGCATATAACAATCTTGTAAAGTTTGGAAAAATCGGTCGTGTGGGAGAGGAAACTTGCGCCCAGGACTGCTCCGATAATGGCCTGGCTGGCAGATGCCGGCAATTTCAAATAGGTCATGATTAGCATGGTGACAGCAGCGGCAGACGCGCAACCAAACGCGGCCATGGGCGTCAGCTCGGCAAGTTTTCCCACCGTGTCCATGCACTTAGGACCTTCGATCAGGGCGCCAATAATTACAAAAAAGGCGGTTAAAATGATGGCGGTGCGGTACCTCACCATCTCCGCGGCCACACTTGGCCCAAATATATTGGCTGAATCATTGGCCCCGAGGCCCCACCCGAAAAATATCCCGCCGACAATTCTCCACATGAGGCTAAATCGCCTCTCGCGTGATCAGTATCTGGATTCGGTCAGCCACATCTTCTATGAGATCGGAGACATTGGTTATACGGGTAAGCAAGGAATGAATGTGCATTTTGTTGGCCAGGGGCAGGTCGGAATTGAAGATTTCTCTGGTCAGTTTCCACTCAAGGTCGTCAATATCCGACTCCTGGATGCCGATCTTTTCCGCGATCTTCTTAAAAGGAGAAACATCATCCCCAACCCAGCCAAATTGCCCTAATCGAAGGGTCTCTATTGCCTCCTTGAGATCAGGTAACATCTCAACATTGGCACGGGTGATGTCCTGAAAGGCTCCTCTAAAAGCTTTCGATATTTCCGGCCGCTGAGAAAGGCAGAAATCGCAAAAATGCTCAGCCGCATTGGCCACATCATCCACGGCAGAGACCAATTGAAAAATATCCTTCCTCATGATGGGCAGAAAGGCCCCGCCCTGCATACAGGCAATAATCCGCCGGAGCACCTTATCAGCTAAAGCTTCAAGGTCGTCCACCTCCCTTGCGCTGACCTTGGCCGCATCAATATTGTCGTTGAGATAGTGCTCAATACTATCCAAAGCCTTTTGCAGAACCGCTCCCACCATGTCGATGTGCTCGTCGAGCATGGTCCTTACGTCACGTTCCGAACATGTCTTTTTACCAAGCATAATTCACCTCAATTTATTAAGCCCCCACGTCTTTTCTTTTGATTGCCGCGGCATGCTTTTCCTGAAATATCTTGCGTTGGTAAGCATCACCGGACTTGATTAGGAGTTCGTCTATATCGCAAGGCTTCATGACATAATCATAGGCCCCTAATTTCATGGCCTCTATCCCCGCTTCGACCGAGGCATGCCCGGTGAGCATAATAACCTCTATAAACGGACTGATTTTCTTTATTTGATTCAATGTCTCGACGCCATCCATTCCAGGCATTTTGACATCAACAACGGCCACGTCAAAAGCCCCTTGCTTGACGAGTTCTATGGCCTCCCTGCCGCTGCCCACATCAATAACATCTATTTTTCTTCTCTTTAACCTGCTGGCAAGGGTTGTTCTAAAATCATCCTCGTCATCAACCAGCAACATCCGAATTCCTTCCATTTCCTTCCTCCAACTTC
>JAUVFC010000013.1 GCA_030594505.1 Desulfobacterales bacterium | reverse complement strand
CGAACCTCCGAAGGCATCGCCGACAGATTTACAGTCTGTTCCCTTTGGCCACTCGGGAACCCCTCCCCATAAAACAACTTGGCTTCACTTCGTTTCGCAAACCCTTATCTCTGAAGCCAGCGGAGGGACTCGAACCCCCGACCCACTGATTACAAATCAGTAGCTCTACCATCTGAGCTACGCTGGCTGGCGATTATATTAAACAAACAATATAAGATCTCTAAAAATGCCAGAATCAAGTTTTGTTAATACCTTTTTTTAAAAAAATCAATATTCAAAAAAAGACTATACGGGGAAATAATTAAGGTCTACAAGGAATAATAACTATATTATCTCTTATATTCGCCAATATTCTTCATATATCTTTAAAATACGATATACATTAAACTACGGATGGACTATTTTTGAAGATTTTCAAGAAGTTATCAAAATATCTCATCCCTTCTCCTTTTTTGCCGCTTCGATAACCTTCTGCGCAATCTGCGAAGGGACTGCGTCATAATGAGACAATTTCATGATAAAGACCCCTCGCCCCCCTGTCATGGACCTAAGATCCGGAGCATAGGAAAGGAATTCCGCCATCGGCACATGGACGTTAATAATTTGATTTTTCCCTTTACTGTCCATCCCGAGTACACGCCCCCTTCGGCTGTTTAAATCGCCGATGATATCTCCCATGGACTCTTCAGGGATAGTGATGGCGGCTTCCATAATCGGTTCTAACAGAACAGGGTTTGCCTCTGCCACTGCTTTGCGAAACGCAAGGGCGCCGGCAAGCTTAAAAGCCATTTCCGACGAATCAACTGAATGATAGGACCCGTCAACCAGCCTTACCCTGAAATCAACACATGGATATCCGGCCAAGGCGCCTTTTCCCCGCGCCCCAACAATACCTTTTTCCACTGCGGGGATGTATTGCCTGGGAATTACACCCCCAACTATTTTGTCGACAAATTCAAAACCGCCTCCCCGTGGAAGAGGCTCCATCTCGATCCAACAATCGCCGTATTGCCCGTGTCCGCCTGTTTGTTTCTTGTGTTTACCCTGCATTCTTATTTTGTGTGTGATGGTTTCCAGGTAAGGCACAGTGGGGGTTTTCAGGATCACCTCTACGTTGTACTTGCGTTTAAGCTTTGCCACGGTGGCATCAATATGCACCTCCCCCATTCCCGACAAAAGCATCTCTTTAGTCTGATCGTCCCGGCTAATTTTCAGCGCCATGTCTTCTTCGAGAAGCTTGGCAAGACTGCCAAAGATCTTTTCTTCGTCTCCTTTTGATTTCGGCTGAATCGCATACGAAATCAAAGGCGTAACAGGCTGAACTCCTTCAAATATAATAGGTGCGCTTTCATTGCAAATGGTATCCCCTGTAGTGGTCTCTTTCAGTTTAGCAACGGCCACGATGTCGCCGGGGCCTGCTTCCGAAGCAGAGGTTTGATCCTTGCCCGCCACCCGGTAAAGTTGTGTATATCGCTCTTTGGCATTTTTGGGGACATTGTAAAAAATGCCGTCACTGCCCAGTCGCCCGGAATAGATTCTGAATATGGAAAGTCTTCCTGCATAAGGATCTGCAACTGTTTTAAAAACCAGGGCTGAAAATGGGGCCTCGGGATCGGGAACTCTTTCCACCTGATCATCACTCTTGGGGTCTTTGCCCGCTTTAGCCCCTCGATCCAACGGGGAAGGCAAACAGCCGCTTATCGCGTCCATCAAACAATCTATCCCGATATTTCCTGCAGCAGAACCACACAATACAGGGACAAAAGAACCGGAGATGACCCCGCTGCGAAGCCCTTGCTGAAGTTGTTCATTAGTAAGTTCTTCACCTTCTAAATATTTTTCAAGAAGGTCGTCATCGGCTTCAGCAATCGCTTCGATCAATACTTCCCGCTGTTCCGCGACCATATCTTTCATGTCGTCCGGGACATCTCCGCGCTTTGATTTCCCTCCTCCTTTTTCGTAAAAGTATCCTTTCTGCTCAATAAGATCGATCACACCCTTAAAAGAGTCCCCAACACCTATTGGAATCTGTAAAGGGACCGCCTGAGGAGTAAAGGCGCTTCTCATCTCGTCAAGCACTTTGAAGAAATCGGCACGTTCGATATCCATTTTATTAACAAATGCGATACGCGACAGTTGAAACCCATTAGCAAAATCCCATGTCCGCTCTGTCTCTACCTTGACCCCATCTACTGCGCCTATCACCACCAGAACACTGTCGGCAGCCTGAAGACAAGCCTTGGTATCCGTAATGAAATTAGTATCACCGGGAGTATCAATAAAAGCGATTCGATGTTTTTTCCAGGGGCATTGGTGAAAAGCAGAACTAATCGTAATATGGCGCTTAATCTCTTCGGGTTCAAAATCCAAGACAGAGTTCCCCTCATCCACTCGTCCCAATCTGGAAGTCACGCCCGAATTAAACAACATTGCCTCGGCAACAGATGTCTTGCCTGCGCCTGTATGCCCGATTAAGCCTATATTTCTTAGCTGCTGAATCGCTTCGCTCATAATAAGATTCTCTCCCCCCGTTAAATTTTTGAACTTTTCAAAAACCATCTCACTTAAATGGATAAAACAAAAAAAGTCAAGCCTAAAAAGGGGTTATTTCACTTGCTAAACCCCTTTTAATTTGTTAGTTTTTGTCATTAATGAAAATCCTTTGGATCTATTAGACTTATACTTTTCGTTTTGCGAAGCCCAAGTCCTGTCGTTCAGATCCTATTCATCACAACAACTGGCCTATAGGAGGCTGTCCGAGAATTCTCGGACAGCCTCCTAAAGCGCTATTCAGTTGATCGCTGTTCCGCCGCAGACGGATCCGTTATTTTAAATCACCAAAGGAATAAAAATAAATCGTCCGGATCAGACAAGTGGATATAAACAAAACAGAAGACTCTTTAACTAATAAAGATAATGATACCCGGTCCAATAAATCCGGCACCGCTATCGCCAAACACGACATCCTTCAGCGTTATCTGTGGGATATCAATAAACATCTTCTTCTTACAAAAGAGGAAGAAAGAGCTTTGGCGATACGGTTTCGTGAGAATGGGGACAAAGACGCAGCCTATAAATTAATCACATCCAACTTGAGGCTGGTTGTCAAAATCGCTATGCAATTTCAAAGACTCTGGATGCAAAACCTCATGGATCTGATCCAGGAAGGGAACATCGGACTCCTGCATGCGCTCAACAAGTTTGATCCATATAAAGGGGTTAAGTTCTCTTATTATTCCTCATTCTGGATTAAAGCGTATATTCTCAAGTTCATAATGGACAATTGGCGTCTTGTTAAGATTGGAACAACTCAGGCGCAGCGAAAATTGTTCTTTAGGCTGGGAAAGGAAAAGCAATCGCTGATGTCTATGGGTTTCGACCCGGGGCCAAAACTTCTTTCCGAAAAACTCGGTGTCACTGAAGGAGAGATTGTCGAGATGGAACAGCGCTTAAATGGCTGGGAAGTTTCTTTGGATGCGCCGATCAAGGAAGGCTCAGATGCTGAACGAATCCACTTACTCCCGGCCTCCGGTGTATCGGCAGAAACCCAGATCGGCCAGGAAGAAATAAAACGGGTGCTTGGAGAAAAACTGAAAAAGTTCCGGGAACAATTAAACAACCGTGAACAGCAAATCTTGGACAATCGTATCTTTTCTGATTCACCGCTTACTCTACAGGAACTCGGTGACAGATATCACGTTTCAAGAGAACGTATCCGACAGGTTGAAAAAAATGTAATCAACAAGCTGAGGCGCTATTTTAAAAAGGAGATTCCCGACCTTGAATCTTATCGGGAAGGTTTTAAGGATAGCTTATTCTTATGATAATATTACACAGACACAGGATACTCATAGTTTTCGTTGCGACATTATTCTATTTTGGCTGCACAGTGACGCCCAGGCCGAAATCTCCGGGAAGAACAGCTACAGAATTGAATACCCCCCCGGCGGAAAGTCCTTATTATTATTATACCCGATCTCGACTTTTCTTGAGGATCGGAGAAATCAAAAAGGCCGCGGAATCTCTCAAAACGGCCGCAGTAAAAGATCCGGCGTCAATATTTCTCAAAACCGAACTCGCACAGATATACATCCGCCAACAGCGATACAAAGATGCCATAAGCGTCATGCAGACCATATTGGAAAAGCGCCCCGATAATGTCAGGGCGCTTACCATGCTGGCGGCGCTTCATGAAACCCTTCGCGAATATCAAAAGGCGATTGACGCCTATAAAAAAATAATTTCTGAAAATCCTGACAACGCGAATAGTCATCTGCTTTTGGGATCCGTCTATATACAAATCGGGGAACTTCAGAATGCAAAAGATATCCTTGAAAAAGTCATAGAACTGAATCCAACATCAATGAAAGGCCATTATTATCTCGGCAGGGCATATTTGGAACTTGAGAAATATAAGAAAGCTGAAACACATTTTTCAGAGACACTAAAATTGAATCCATCATTTGAGCCGGTCCTTTTTGATCTTGTACACCTCTATCAGGCTACCCGGCAGGGGAATATGGTAGTGGGAACGTATCAAAAGATATTAAACAACAATCCCGACAATTTCCAGGCTGCCGGTGGGCTCGGCCGCCATTACTTGATAACCGGCGAAGCCCAAAAGGCAAAAACGGTCTTTCATGAACTTATTAGTCGGTCACACAACTCCCCCTATGTTATCAAACACATCGCAGCCATCTATCTTGATCAAAAAGAATACGAGGAAGCAATAAAACTCCTCGATGATTTATTAAAGCTCGATGATTTATTAAAGAAGGAGCCGGAAAATTCTGAACTGCTCTATTTTTTGGGACTTGCTCACGCGGGAAAAGAGGATCGTAAAAAAGCCATAGACTCCTATCAAATGATCGCCGTCGAATCCAACTATTATGTAAACGCCGCTATTCAAATCGCCTATCTATACCAGGTGGAAGGAGAGACCAAAAAGGCGATCGAGGCCCTTGTATCCGCGAGCAAAAATAAGCCTGACGAGCCGAATATCTTTTTATACCTTGGGTCGCTCTATGAAGAAAAAACCGAGTATACGAAAGCAGTGGCAGCCATTAACGAAGGGCTGCGTATCGCGCCACAAAACATCAAACTCCACTTCCGTCTCGGAGTAATATATGACAAGATGAACCAAAAGGATCTGAGCATCAAAGAGATGAAGCAGGTCATTCAAATTGAGCCCGAGCACGCCAATGCGTTAAATTACCTCGGATACACCTATGCAGATATCGGCATACGCCTGGACGAAGCGGAAAAATTGATTAAAAAAGCGCTAAAATTGAAGCCGGGCGATGGATACATCACCGACAGCCTGGGATGGGTATATTTTAAAAAGGGGCTCCTTGATCAAGCAGTCCTTTGGCTTGAAAAAGCAACCGAACTTGTTCCGGACGATCCAATTATCCTGGAACATCTCGGAGATGCATATACGAAAAAAAATCTTCTTGAACGCGCCTTGAAATATTATGAAATGTCGCTTGAAAAAAAACCAAAAGAACAAGATGTTATAACGTTGAAAGAAAAAATTGAACGGATAAAAAAGGAATTGAGGGATTGAGAAATGTCTGTTGTTCCGCCGCAGGCGGATCCGTTGCAAAAATGCTTTCGTATTTATTCCTCTCAACAACCTTGCTGCTCATGGCCGGGGGATGTGCTCCACTTTCCCCGATCCCCCAAAAAATCGAACCGGAAGCAGCCACTCTCCTTGATTTGATCCGCCAAAACAATGCGAGGATACAAAGTCTCCGCGGGCAAGGGCAGCTTACAATAATAAACAAAAAGAAGTCTCAATCGGTTAACGCTGTGTGGCTGGGACACCGCCCCGATCAGTTCCGCTTTGAGATCTTAAGCCCGTGGGGTCAACCTACCGCTACCTTTGTCGTCAATAAGAATAGGCTCTTTTTTTACATCTATGCACAAAATCGTCTATATAAAGGAGAAGCCACGGCCTCCAACCTGGCCCGTTTTATTCATGTAAAGATAACGCCTGAAGAACTTTTTAAAGTGCTTTCAGGTTCTATCCCGATTGCACCCTTCCGCCAGGCTCGGCTACAATCTGAAGCAGCGGGAGAAACCATCCTGACCCTTATTGGGCAATGGGGGAATGTCGCAGCAAAGGTATGGGTTAGACATGATCCGTTTAAGGTTCTACGCGCGGACTATTTTAGCCGTGGGGGGGCCTTGACGTACAGCATTCTGTTTGATAATTTCAGAGATGAGGAATCTGTTTTAATTCCTTGTTTAATCACCATTTCCGGCAAAAATAATGCAAAATGGATTCTTGCCATTAAAAAATACGCTATCAATATACCTACTTTTCAGGGAAGCTTTAAGCTAAAGGCGCTAAAAACCGATAAAGTAATCAATCTTGATTGACTTGGGAATTTGTATGTAGTTCTTTGAGCATGAAATTTGCGGCAGACAGGACAGTAGGAAGACTGGCCCAATGGCTCAGGCTTATGGGATATGATACAGTAAATAGCGGCTCATTGTCCCCGGAATCAGCTATACCCTTTGCGAATGAAAACCGGATACTGTTAACAAGAGACACACGTCTTTCACAAAAGCTAAAATCTTTAAAAATTATTTGTCTGATCTCAAATGACCCAAAGGATCAGGTACGAGAGGTTGTCAAAGCGCTCCGGCTTCAGCCGGATGAAAAATATTTCTTCACACGATGTAAGCTTTGCAATACAATACTTACAAGAGTGACTTTGGAAGAAATTGTCAACCAGATCCCAGATCATGTATCGAAAAAATATAACCGGTTCTCAAAATGTCATACCTGTAAAAAAGTATACTGGCAGGGTACGCATTATGAGAGAATTCAGAAAACATTACATACGCTTGTTGACAAGGAGAGACGATGAAACCTCTGGTAAAATTTAATGTGGTGCCCAAGTTGCCCGGTGTTCTTAATCCACTAAAAGATTTAGCGGGGAATCTGTGGTTTGGATGGCATCCTGAAGTATGCGCGCTGTTCCGCAGGATCGATCCCGCATTATGGAAAGAGTCCGGCAATAATCCTGTCTATCTACTCGGCCGGGCTGACCAGAAGCGCCTGGAAGAACTTGCCAAGGATGAAGGATTTCTATCAGAACTTAAACGTGTCCACGAGTCGTTTAAAGAATATATGGCCGCCTCTTCTGAAAATGCCCTTACGAAACAAACCGACACCGATTGTCTTATAGCCTATTTTTCTATGGAATTCGGGATCGTCCAGTGTCTTCGCACCTATTCCGGCGGCCTTGGAATCCTGGCCGGCGACCATCTTAAGTCCGCCAGCGACCTGAATTATCCACTTGTCGGCGTAAGTCTCCTTTATCAGGAAGGGTATTTTCATCAATATCTCAACGCCGATGGCTGGCAGCAGGAGGAGTATCCTGAAAATGATTTTGCCAACCTCCCTGTTCACCTTATGCGGGATAAAAACGGAACACCTGTCACTGTGGAAGTCTCATTCCAGGGACGACCGGTGGTAATTCAGATATGGCGCGCAATGGTAGGGCGCATCCCCCTTTATTTACTCGACACCAACACTGACGCTAATCCGCCGGACATTCGGTATACTACCGCGAGACTCTACGGTGGAGATTGGGAGATGCGGATCCGCCAGGAAATCGTTCTCGGAATAGGAGGGGTCCGGGCGCTTGACCGGCTCGGGATTAGACCGAATGCTTATCACATGAACGAAGGGCATTCATCTTTTTCAGCCCTGGAAAGGATTAGAAGCCTACAGGAAAAAGAGGGGCTTTCATTTGATGCAGCCAGAGAACTGGTTATTGCCACCAATGTCTTTACCACTCACACACCGGTTCCCGCGGGAAACGATGTCTTTTCGCCGGGACTTATGGAACAGTATTTTTCCGATTATGCTCAGAGTATGGGTATTGCATTCAAGGTTTTGACGGCGTTCGGCCGTGAACAACCATGGGACGATAATGAACAGTTCAGTATGACCGTGTTGGCCTTAAGGCTGTCCGCCCACACCAACGGGGTAAGTCGTCTCCATTCACAGGTTTCTCAAAATATGTGGAAAAGGATATGGCCGAAAAATCCGACCGAAGACATACCAATAAACCATATAACCAACGGTATTCATATCCCTTCGTGGATTTCTCAGGATATGTCAAGACTCTTCAACCGATATCTGAGCCCCAAATGGATGGAGGACCCGGACAATGAAAAGGTCTGGAGACGGATCAACGAAATCCCTAACTCGGAACTATGGAATACCCATGAAAGGGCTCGTGAGCACCTGGTTGGTTTTACACGGCAGAGCCTGCGAAAGCAGCTTGAAAGACGCGGCGCGTCCAGAGGCGAGATAGAGGCTGCCATGGGCGCGCTCCATCCTGAGATATTGACCATCGGGTTTGCCAGAAGATTCGCCACATACAAACGCGCCGGCCTCGTCCTGCGGGACGAGGAACGATTGCTGAGGCTGCTAAAAGACCCTAAACGTCCTATGCAAATTGTCTTCGCGGGGAAGGCGCATCCGCAAGATCACAAAGGAAAAGATCTCATCAAGGAGATTACGCACTTTGCAAAACGTGAAAATGTTATACATCGTTTCGTCTTCTTAGAAGACTATGGAATAAGACTGTCAAGGCATCTCGTCCAGGGAGTTGATTTGTGGCTTAACACTCCACGTCGTCCTTTGGAAGCATGCGGCACAAGCGGGATGAAGGCGATTCCCAACGGAACACTCAACATGAGTACATTGGACGGATGGTGGATAGAGGGCTACGATCCCCGATTTGGCTGGGCCATCGGGCATGGCGAGACATATGAAGACAAAGAGCTTCAAGACGACATTGAAAGCCGTGATTTTTATAACCTCTTAGAGAATGAAATTATCCCGTTATTTTATGATCGCGGCCCGGACAACATCCCAAAGGGGTGGGTAAAAATGATGAAGGACTCGATGCGCGATTTGTGCCCGACTTTCAATAGCCATCGTATGGTCCAGGAATATACTCATCAATTTTATCTCGGTTCCGCCCGCCGCTGGAATGAGCTTACCCAGGATGACATGGCAGGAGCACGCGCGTTGGCTGAATGGCGCCAAAAATTGTTGACCAATTGGGATTCGGTACGGATCAGCGACATACGATCAGGCGAGACTATAGACCTTCCGATAACCTCCGATCTCAAAATAGAGGCTGATGTACGCTTAGCAGGACTCGATCCCGAAGATGTGGACGTTGCTATCTACTACGGGCCTCTTAATCTTAAAGAAAAATTCACCGAGCGTTACATTCAAATAATGAAACCGGAAAGTAACGACGGAAACGAAAATTATCATTATGCCGGTTTTATACCATGCGGCCAAACCGGTAAGTTCGGCTTTACCATACGGATCATGCCGAGCAGTCAAAAACTTGAAACTCCCTATACCACCGGGCTGGTTGTGTGGGCTGAAGGAGAAACGCCATCAGGAGGATAGGAGGAAAGGAGGGATGGTCATGAACATGACGGAGATACGTGCAAAGGCAAAAGGACTGGGACTGAAGGCAAATATGAAAAAGGACGATCTGATCCGCGCAATCCAGACTGCCGAGGGGAATACCCCCTGTTTTAAGACAGCCATTGATTACTGTGATCAGACAGAGTGTTGTTTTCGCTCGATGTGCTTAAACGAGAAACATAAATAAATAGTGTTCATCCGGAAACGGCATCTTTTGCCCCAATACTGCGTTCTCCGCAGGTTTCTATCCTCGACGTAGCACTGCTGCGCCTCCGGTAGAAACCTTTGTGCGGCCTTGTCTTGGGACAAAATATACCGGCTACGGACATTTCTCAATCCCAAAAATCCAAAATTTAGCTACAGAGGCGGCGTGAAAAAAAAACTACGATTTACTTTTGGTATTCACTCACACCAACCAATAGGGAACTACGACCACGTAATCGATTCTCTGACCAGCAAATGCTATCTCCCGTTCCTTGAAGCAGCTAAAAAACATCCATTTTTCAAAATTAACATCCATTTTAGCGGTGTTCTACTTGCGTGGCTGGAGAAACACCGCCCCGAGGTTATTGAACTCCTGGCGGCATTGGTTCAAGAAGGACAGGCAGAGCTCTTGACCGGCGGTTTCTATGAACCGGTGCTGGCGGCCATCCCCCGAGAAGATCGTCTGAGGCAAATCGAAAAGCTGCAAGAATTCATAGCAAAACGGTTCAATTACACTCCCAAAGGATTATGGCTGACCGAAAGGGCCTGGGAGCCACAGCTGGCGGAAGACCTTATCAGAGCAGGGATAAAATACGTAGTAGTTGATGATCGACACTTTCTCGTGTCCGGATTTGATAGAAAAGACCTGCATGCCTATTACCTCACAGAAGCGGAAGGGAACCCCCTGGCTATATTCCCGATAGATGAACATCTCCGTTACCTGATACCGTTTCAGCCTCCGGAACACCTTATTGCCTATCTTGAACGGCTGCATCGATCAGGGCAACCTATGGCGATTTATATTGATGACGGAGAAAAATTCGGGGCCTGGCCGGGCACTTACAAATGGGTCTATGAAGATGGTTGGCTGAACAACTTCTTTGAAGCGCTAAAGGTTGCATCAGAGTCCTTTATGAGCATGGCTACCTTTTCGGAGATTATTGAGACTACCCCCCCTTCCGGCCTCGCCTATCTTTCGGTCTCCTCTTACAGGGAAATGGAAGAATGGGCCCTTCCCGCGGCCCATGTCGAACGGATAGAGATCCTAAAAACCCGCATAGGATCTGATTGGAAGGACTTCTCCCCCCATATCAGAGGCGGACACTGGCGTAATTTCTTTGTCAAATACCCGGAATCGAATCTTCTGCATAAAAAAATGCTCTTTTTGCGAAAGCTCGTCAAAGAACAGGCCGGCGACAACCCGGAAATCCTTGATCATCTGCATGCCGCACAATGTAACGACGCTTACTGGCACGGGGTCTTCGGAGGGCTCTACCTGCCGCACTTACGCCATGCATTATGGGAACATCTCATCATAGCTGAACGCGCTGTTCGTAAACAAGAAAAACTGGCTCTGGATACGATCGATATCGATCTTGACGGAAGCGTTGAAGTCTACGCGCACTCATCCAAATTCTCCGCGATCATAAAACCCGGCTACGGGGGTCAATTGGTCGAATTTTCCGATTTCAAGACTCCTGTAAATCTGTTGAATACACTTACCAGGTATAAGGAATCGTATCACATAGAGCATGCAGAAGCTGTTTCGGCAGAAGGAGATAAGGCCGAAGGTGTTGCAAGCATACACGATATAAAAAAGAACAGCGCATTATTAGGGAGACTGGAATTCGACCTCTATCGAAGGGGCGGCATGATCAATCGCTTCTTTCTCTTAAATAGTAATGACCAGGAGTATGCCCCTTTTGACGAAATAGGAAATTTCGCGGACCGGCCATTTTCATTTTCTGTGGAAGGTCCTGTTGTCACCATGATAAGAGAGGGACACATCCTTATACATGAGGAGAAGTACCCTGTCTGTCTACAAAAAAATGTGGTCTTTTCCGAGGAAGGGGACTTGACCATTGAACATAAACTGAAAAATACAGGTGAAAGCGCTATTTCCTGCGCCTTTGGTATCGAATGGAACTGGTTCCCTCATATTATGGTAACAGGGGAAGGATCTTTTGAGATCAATGACCGTCCTGCCTCCTTTGAAGCTCCGTCCACTCACAGGGGAATAGTCTCGGTTGCCTTTAAGGCAGGGTTAAACATGCGGTTCCCATCACCCACCTTTATCAGGGTCTACCCTGTTCATACCGTCTATCAATCAGAAGAGAGGTTTGAAAAAGTCCTCCAGGCTATATCTGTTATGCCGTTCTGGCCTATTGATTTGGACTCTGGCGAGCAATGGGAAACCAGTATGAAGATTCTGATTAATACTGGATGATAGCTTGTTTAAAAAATCTTTTTACCACGAAGAACACGAAGTTTTAATTAAACAATCTTCATGCTCTTCGTGTCCTTCGTGGTTTATAATCTGTAGTTGTCTCCAGAAAGGCTTAAATGTTAAAGTTGTTTTCGGTAAACCACTACAGCTTTATGAAATAGAAAAAATAATAGCTATGAATAGAATAAAATGGATCTGCTGCGCACTTGTTATCTTCTTGTTCCAATCGATTTTTCCCTATTCTGCCGGAGCCGAAAACAAACTAAAAGTAGTCACCAGCATCTTCCCCTTTCAGGAATTTGCCGGGGAAGTAGGCGGCGAGAGAGTAAAGGCCGAGCTTCTGCTCCCCCCCGGCGTAGAGGCCCATTCATGGGAACCCACTCCCAGCGATGTGTTTAAGGTCCGCCGGGCCGATGTTTTTATTTATGTGGGCGCGGGGATGGAACCTTACGTTCACGACATCCTGAAGGGCGCTGCCGGAAAACAGTTGGTGGTACTCGATGCCGGCAAAGAGGTCGGGCTCCTCGCCAGCAAAACCGAATCCTGTCGCAAGCGCTGCAAGAACCATGAGACAGAACATGAACATCGTAATTGTCATTGTCCCCTTGACCCACACCTGTGGCTGGATGTTGAAAATGACATAAAAATAGTAAACGGAATCGCCCGGATCTTTTCCTCCAAGGATCCCCTCGGAGCTTCGTACTACGCTGAAAATGCCATCGCATATAATAAAAAACTGAGCGCGTTGGATGCCAAGTACAAAAAAGAATTGGAACACTGCCGACTGCGCACGTTTGTATTCGGAGGACACGCGGCCTTTGCCTACCTCGCAAAACGTTATGGTCTGAAGCAGATCCCCCTTTACGGAATAAACCCGGATTCCGAACCGACCCCAAGGAAGTTGGCCGAACTGGTAAAAACCTCGCGAAAACATGGTATTAAGTATATCTACTTTGAAGAGCTGGTAAGTGACAAACTGGCCAGAGTCATGGCACAGGAAGTGGGGGCACAGACCCTGGCGCTCAACCCGGGGGTAAACCTGACCCGGGACCAGCTTCGCAAAGGCATCACATTTCTTGACATCATGGAGCAGAACCTTGAAAACCTTAAGAGAGGTCTTGGGTGTGATAACTGACGGCGTACAGGTCGCGGTAAAAAAAGTTGACTTTTCTTACGGTGCGACTCACGTACTCATAGATATCGATCTTGCGATCACTCAAGGAGACTTTTTAGCCATCATAGGTCCCAACGGGTCCGGCAAGTCCACCCTCCTTAAAATCATATTAGGCTTACTCCCGGTTCAACAAGGGAATGTTATTCTCTTCGGTCAGGAGTTGGCGCGTTTTTCCCAGTGGTCCAAAATCGGATATGTCCCGCAGAAAGCGGCACACTCAGGGGCATTCTTCCCCGCTTCAGCGGCAGAGGTAGTATCAATGGGCCTTTTATCCACGAAAAAATTTCCCAAATTTCTTGGGCGACAGGACAAGGAATCAGTGGAAAGTGCCCTGGAACGGGTTAATATGGAAGCTTTTAAAACACGCCGTATCGGGGAGTTATCAGGCGGACAACAGCAGCGGGTCTTTATCGCCCGTGCGATTGTCAACGAACCCGAGATCCTGTTTTTAGACGAGCCCACTGCCGGGGTGGATGCCGAAACCCAACAACGATTTTATGACATGTTGGATATGTTGAATAAAGATCACAACATCACAATTGTTATGGTTACTCATGATGTGGGCGTGGTAACCAAACACGTAAACAAGGTGGCCTGCCTTAACCAGCGCCTGGTGTTCCACGGCACCCACGACGAGTTCTGCTCTTCTGCGGTAGTGCAAGACATTTTAAAAGGTGAACATCATTTGGTGTGTCATAGACATTGAAAGCTGATAGCTCATAGTATAAAAGCAGGCAGCGGATCCGGCGGTTTTTCTGAGACAGGATTTACAGGATTTACAAGATTTTTTTCTTATCCTGTCCATCCTGTAAATCCTGTCTAATCAAAGAGGATATCGAACTTGGAAACGATCTTTTCCTACGGTTTCATGCAGAGGGCCCTCATCTCCGGGCTGGCCGTGGCCGTGACCTGCGCCATCCTGGGAGTATTCCTTATCTTGAGAAAGGACGCCATGATCGGCCATGGTCTTGCGCACGTAACTTTCGGAGGCGTGGCCCTCGGGCTTTTTGTGCAGGTAACACCTATTCTGGCGGCCATGGGGGTCTCCGTGCTGGCAGCCCTTGGGATCCTGAAACTCAAAGAAAAGGCCGGGCTCTATGAAGATACGGCCCTGGGTATATTCTCCAGCGTGGGCATGGCGGTCGGCATCATCCTCGTGAGCCTGGCAGGGAGCTTTAATGTCAATCTCTTGAGCTTTCTATTCGGAAACATCCTTGCTATTGAAACGTTTGAGGTCTGGATATCCGTGGGCCTCACCGTAGCAGTTCTCCTCATTGTTTCCCTTTTTTACCATGAGTTATTTTACCTTACCTTCGACCCTGAGTCTGCCGCAACCGCCGGCATAAAGGTCAAACGATTAGAAGGAGTGCTTGCGGTGCTCTCTGCCATAACCGTGGTACTGGGCATGAAAGTAGTGGGTATCCTCCTTGTGGCAGCCCTCCTGGTAATACCCTCTGCGGCCGGTCTCATGCTGGCCGGAAACTTCCGCCAGGCCATGGTGATCTCTGCCGTGGTAGCCATCCTGTCAGTTTTCCTGGGCCTGTTGAGCGCTTTTTACTGGGATCTGCCCGCTTCCGGCTCCATAGTAATTCTCTCTTTCCTCTTCTTTCTCGTGTTGTTTGCAGTACGTGTTGTGAAAAGAAGAGTAAAGCTAACGTCGGAAGAGGCACGGTGACCCAATCACATCTTGACAGGAAAAAGACCAGGTGATAAAAACATAACCTACACCTTACCCAATACATAGGATAGGAAGACAAATCACGTCGGGGCGTAGCGCAGCCTGGCAGCGCACCTGAATGGGGTTCAGGGGGTCGGAGGTTCAAATCCTCTCGCCCCGACCAGATTTTCAATGATTTTGGCGGATTAGCGATATAGCTTTTCCGCCATTTTTGTTGATTTTTGCTCTTTTTGCAGTTTGTGTAACCTATGTGTAACCCGGTTTACGCTCTGTTGGCGTAATGCTCAGCCAGTTTGTTTTGTTGCACGCGCTTGTGGTCGAGTGTAAGCTACTCTTCCTTGCAGCCAGACAACCTGTCTTCTCGTCTGTAATTGTTCTACAAACTGTTTAACCTCATCATCTGGATGAAAAAGTACGCACGGGACATAGCAGGGTTTTTCCTGCTGAATGGCAAGATTGAACTTCAAAACCTTGCCGTTCAAATAGACATCAACAATTTTACCTATGCCTATAAAGGTGTTCATAGAGATCTCCTTTCCCTTTGATACAGCCTGATTTCAATTTGTTACGGGAAAGTCAAGATTGAGATGTTTATATATTTTGTATAAGGATTGGTGAGGGGATTAGAAGGGACGAGTGGGATTGTAGAACAGGCATCTATGGCGAGCTGTGGAGCGAGTGAGAGGATGGGGGAAAGGGGTGTAGAGAAAGGTGTATGGGTTGGAACGAATGGATGTGTTTT
>JAUVFC010000057.1 GCA_030594505.1 Desulfobacterales bacterium | reverse complement strand
GGAGACAATAATAATGGCTAAATGTAATATATGCGGTAAAGGATTTCAGACAGGACATAACGTAAGTCATGCCCATAATGTGACCAAGCGGAGATTTTATCCGAATCTTCAGCAGGTAAGGGCTGTTGTAGGCGGTCAGGTGAAGCGGATTAAGGTGTGTACGAGGTGTTTGAGGTCGGGGGCGGTGACAAAACCCTCATAGTGTCCGCTCAGAAATGGCATCTTTTGCCCCAATACGGCGTTCTCCGCAGATTTCTATCCTCGACGTAGCGTTGCTACGCCTCCGGCAGAAACCTTTGTGCGGCCTTGTCTTGAGACAAAATCTACCATTTTTGAACGGACACTTCATGATTGTCGTGCCACATGTATCACGTGTTTTACCTTTTTTAACTTCCGAATGATCGTGTCAAGCTGTTTTGTGTTGACCACTTCAATGGTAAAGGTGCATTCGGCCTGTTTGGCCGAAGTGTCGGCCTTGACGCTTACGTCGGTAATATTTGTCCCTTCCTTACTTATTGCGGCTGAGATATCAGCCAATAGACCGATTTTATTGTGGCAGCTAACGCGAACTTTGACGGGATGGGCTTCTCGGGTTCCTTCTGCCCATTCAAGTTCGATCTTTCGTTCAGGGTCTATTGTTAGTATGCTGATACAATCGGCACGGTGGACAGTCACCCCGCGACCTCTTGTAATATAACCCACCATCTCATCCCCGGGAATCGGATTGCAGCACTTGGCATAACGTATCAATATGTTGTCTACTCCCCGGACCAATATCCCTGAGGGACGTTTCTTTTTTTGTATATGTTTTTTCAGCCTATCGATAAAGGTCTCGGTTTCTTCCTGTATTGCCGACTTGGGGAGGAGCTTGCGGACTGCCTGCAAAAGGGTTATCTTTCCGTATCCGATAGCGGCAAGAAGGTCCTCGTTAGACTTGAAACCGAACTCTTCGGCGATTTTTTGAAATTCTTCTGACTTGGGATTGAAATGGAGGCGATGTTTTTGAAATTCTTTTTCACACAGCTCTCTTCCGAGGGCAAGGCTTTTCCCCCGTTCTTCTGTTTTGATCCATTGTCTGATTCTTGATCGGGCCTTTGAGGTCACGACAAAGTTCAGCCAATCCTTGGTCGGCTTGTGGCGGGGAGAAAGAATAATTTCTACCTGTTCTCCGGTTTGAAGCTTATATTTGAGCGGAACCATTCTCCCGTCCACTTTTGCTCCGGTACATCGATGTCCTACCTCGGAATGGATACTGTACGCGAAATCGACCGGTGTGGCGCCCTTTGGGAATTCCTTCACTTCTCCATTGGGTGTAAAAACATAGACCTCGTCCGGAAACAGATCGATCCGAACCGTGTCCATGAATTCCCTGGGATCTTTGAGATTTTTCTGATTTTTGATCAGTTGTCTCAGCCAGGCAAATTGTCGATCACTCTGTTCGTCACCGGCTCGGCCTTCTTTGTACTGCCAGTGGGCCGCAATACCCTCTTCGGCTATTTTGTTCATTTCATGGGTTCGTATTTGTATCTCAACCCGTTCGCCAAACGGTCCTATAACGGTAGTATGTAATGACTGGTACATATTAGTTTTCGGCATGCCGATGTAATCTTTGAATCGTTTTGGAATCGGCTTCCAGAGCGAGTGAATGACGCCGAGGGACTCATAACAGTCTTTTACGGTATTTAAGATAATCCGAAACGCAATAATGTCATAAAGCTCTTCAAAATCGAGGCCTTGATTTACCATTTTCTTATAGATGCTGTAAAAGTGTTTATGTCGTCCCAACACCTCACATTCAAGGTTGTGTTCCCCCATTTTCTTTTTAAGAATCTCTCTTACAGCTTCAATATGTTTTTCGCGTTCCTCTTGATTTTTGGTGATCCAGCCTATTGTTCCGTTATATTCATCAGGCATCAGATATTTGAATGCCGTGTCTTCAAGTTCTTTTTTGATCCGGAAGATACCGAGGCGATTTGCCAGTGGAGCATAGATGTCAAGGGTTTCTTGGGCGATTTCGACCTGTTTTTCCGGTTTGTGAAACTGAAGGGTCCGCATGTTGTGAAGTCTGTCAGCCAATTTTATCAGGAGTACCCGTATATCGTCAGCCATGGCCAGTATCATCTTACGGATACTTTCAGCCTGGCGTTCTTCAGAACTCTTAAAGGAAAACCTGCTCAGTTTGGTAACCCCGGAGACGATATGAGTAATGTCTTCTCCAAACATAGTCCTGAGGTCCTCAACGGTTGCCCTGGTATCTTCCAGGGCATCGTGAAGGAGACCGGCCGCGACGCTGGTCGCATCAAGCTTCATATCGGCAAGAAGATTAGCCACTTCCAGAGGATGAGCCAGGTACGGTTCTCCGGAAAGCCGCACCTGTCCATCGTGCATCCTGGCCGAATAGATATAAGCGCGATCTATGATATCAAGATCAGCCTCTGGATGGTAAAAAGCAACCTTATCTAATATGTCATTGATACGGATCATACTTGATTAATGGCAGTAGGGAGTAGGCAGTAGGGAGTAGGCAGTAGGGAGTAAGCAGCCGAAATACGGACACTTCCTGCTTACTCCTTCCTGCTTACTCCTTACTCCTTACTGCCTACTCCTTACTAAATCCTTAATCATATCCAAAATCATCCTGTCAGCCCCTTCCCGTGGGACCAACTCCGTTTCTCCAGTCGCGCGAAGCCGTACTTCAAGTTGTCCTTCTTTTAGACTCTTTTTGCCGATTGTTACGCGGATGGGAATCCCGACCAGATCCGCATCTTTAAACTTGACTCCGGCCCGTTCATCCCGGTCGTCGAGCAGAACCTCTGCTCCCTGGCTTATCAATTGATTATAAAGAGTTTCCGCAGCAGACACGACATCGCTGTCTCGCATCTGAAGCGGAAGGATCACTACCTGGTATGGGGCAATGGGCATGGGAAAGATGATACCATTTTTATCATGATTTTGCTCAATGGCTGCCGCAACGGTTCTACCCACACCGATTCCATAACATCCCATAATAACATAGCGCTCGTTTCCGTTTTGATCAAGGTATGTGGCCGAAAGCGCTTTGCTGTATTTATCCCCTAATTTAAATATATGTCCTACCTCAATCCCACGTTTAATTTCTATCACCTTGCCGCATCTGGGGCAACGATCCGAAGATGTAACAAGACGGAGATCGGCGAATTCCGAGACTTCAAAATCCGTCCCCCTGTTTACCCCTATGAGGTGGACGTCTTTTTCGTTTCCCCCCATAACCATGTTTTTCATAGGCTCTACAGCTCTGTCGGCAATAATCTTTATGGAAAGTCCGACAGCGCCGGCAAATCCTGCCGGAGCGCCGGTCAGTTTCAGTACTGTCTCTTCACCGGCAAGCTCTAAGTTGGCTACACCGAGAACATTTTTTACCTTTGCCGGGTTTACTTCATGATTCCCTCTTACAAGGACCGCTACCGGTTCTGAAGAGGTTTCAAATATCATGGTTTTGACCAGTTGCTTCGGGGTGACGGACAAAAATTGTGTTACCTCTTCTACTGTCCTTACATCCGGGGTGGACACCTTTTCCATCGGGGCAGGGGGGGCCTCATACTCTTCTTTTTCAATGTAGTCGGGGTTTACCTCTGCCTTTTCCATATTGGCCGCGTAATCGCATTCAGTACAGCTAACAATGGCATCTTCACCGGTGTCTGCAAGTACCATCAACTCATGGGAAAAACTCCCCCCGATGTTTCCGGTGTCGGCTTCTACGGCCTTAAAATAGAGACCGCACCGTTCAAAGATCCGATTGTAGGCGTCAAACATTGCCTGATAACTTTTAACCGCTCCTTCTTCGTCTAAATCGAAACTGTAGGCATCTTTCATGCTGAACTCCCGACCCCGCATCAGGCCGAACCTGGGGCGGATCTCATCCCGAAATTTATTCTGTATCTGATATAGATTCAATGGCATATCCCGATATGAGCGGACTTCCTTGCGGATGAGATCAGTGATTACCTCTTCGTGTGTCGGACCAAGACAGTAGTCGCGTCCGTGGCGATCCTTAAAACGGAGGAGTTCTTTGCCGTAGACGTCCCATCTGCCGCTTTCCTCCCACAGTTCGGAAGGCTGGACCATTGGCATGAGGACCTCCTGGGCTCCGGCCCTTTCCATCTCTTCACGGATTATTTTTTCTACCTTCTTAATGACACGAAGTCCGAGCGGAAGATAGGTATAGATCCCGGAGGTTAATTTCCGAATCATCCCGGCCCTCAGCATAAGCTGATGGCTGATAACCTCGGCGTCTGCAGGGACTTCTCTTAGAGTCGGTAAAAACAGTTTTGTATAACGCATATGGAGTTCCTTTCCGGGGTTCAAGGTTCAGAGGTTCAAGGTTCGGGGTTCAAACAACAACCTCTTTTTGTGAAACCATCAACTTTGAACCTCTGAACCCTGAACTGTGAACCTGAGCAGTTACAGATGATCTTTAATTTTGAGCCTCCATCTTTCTTATTTCATCCAGCAACGCCTTCACCAGATTTTTTTCCTTAACCTTTTTTACTGCCTTTCCTTTTTTGAACAGAATCCCTTGACCTTCTCCTCCGGCGATTCCGATATCTGCTTCTTTTGCCTCACCAGGGCCGTTTACTACACACCCCATGATGGCGATTTGAATGGGGATTGTTTTATTCATAAGCGCTGATTCGACTTGATCTACTATGCTGAAGAGATCTACCTGGCAACGACCGCATGTGGGACACGAGATTATTTCAGGACCGCGTTGTCTGATCTTAAGGGCCTTCAGTATTTCATAGCCCACCCGTACCTCTTCCACAGGATCACGGGTCAATGAAACGCGTATGGTGTCACCGATCCCCTCATAAAGGAGCATGCCGATACCGAGGGCAGACTTTACCGTTCCCGAATAAAGAGTGCCTGCTTCGGTTACACCCACATGGAGGGGGAGGTCTGTCTTTGAAGAGAGGAGTTGATAGGCCGCCACTGTTGTGAGTACATCCGAGGCCTTTATTGAGAGCTTTATGTTGTGGAAGTCGAATGATCGGAGGAGTTCCACATGGCGCAGGGCGCTTTCCGCCATAGCTTCCGGTGTTACTCCATATTTTTTACGGAGGTCTTTTTCTAAAGACCCTGAATTGACTCCCACCCGTATAGGCACTCCATATTCACGTGCCTGCTCGGCCACAGCTTTTACTTTTTTGTTACTTCCAATATTGCCGGGGTTGATCCGCAGACCATCGGCGCCGGATTCCAGAGCGGCAAGGGCGAGTCGATAGTCAAAATGGATATCCGCAATCAAGGGGATATGGATTTGTTTCTTGATGGATCGAATTGCCTCTGCTGCCGCCATATCAGGTACTGCAACCCGGATAATTTCACATCCTGCGGCCTCAAGCCGATGAATAAGCTTGACCGTGGCCGGGATATCGTGCGTGAATGTATTTGTCATCGACTGCACAGCAATAGGGGCATTCCCACCGATCTTTACCGAGCCCACAGATATTTGTCGGGTTTTTTTTCGCTGGATTTGAATAGGCATATTTTTTTGAAAGTCTCCATCCACAAAAGATGCTATATGTGGATGGAGACTAACAAACTATACCCTACTATTCAAGAGAAATTGGATACTCTTTGTCGCTGTTTTTTGTGATTTTTTGCGAAGTTGTGCAAAGGTCTCGAAGTGAGGAATGTCTCCGGAGCGGCTCAGGTGGGACCCGACAGCCCGTTGAGACAGGGTGGAACAGGATAGAAAGCTGAATTTATTGGATTAAGCTCATTGTTGAGGGGTTTGGCATAAGGTGACATAAAAGTCGGAGCCTAAGTTTATAATATATTCCTGTAATTTTAATACGTTAAGTCGCTTATGAGCAACAATTCTCTCAAGTTGACGGCATTTTTTTCCGATAATAATTGTAACATGCATAATTTTCCGTCCGGCTCAACGTTGCCGGCGGCGCTTGGAAGTCATCAACAAAAGACTTGAAAAAAGAGAGCAGTAAATATACGAAGAGGGGTGACATATGTTGTTAGAATCTATTGGTGGCCCAAAAATTCCACAAGTCAGGCCGTCAGATATTAATGCTCGGCCGGAGAAGTCCGGGGACTCTGTATCTTCACAGAAACAACCTCCGAAAATAGAAGAGATAGTAAAGGAAAAGGAGAAGCCATCGGAGATTACTCAAGAGATGCTTGATGTGCTCGGAGAAAATTTCAAGATGATGCATAATGTCGATCTCCACTTTTCAATCCACGAAGCTACCGGGCGCACTCTTGTGAGAGTGGTTAATAGCGATACCGGTGAGATGGTGCGAGAAATTCCTCCGGAGCAGATTCTTAATCTTGCGGCAAAGCTTAATGAGATGATGGGAATTTTGTATGACCAGAAGGTCTGATGGATGAAAAAAATAGATGAAGATGCCGTCAGGATCTTGATCGTAGATGATGACAGGTCTGTGGCAGAGGTGTTAAGGGACCAGATAGCCCGGGAAAATAGCGTGGTGGAAGTGTGCAGCGATGGCGCCGAAGCAATGGACACCATGAATGAACAGGGCTTTGACCTGGTTGTTACCGACCTTATGATGCCGAAGATCGGCGGGATAGGAGTACTGCGCCATGCTAAAGCGATCAATCCCGACGTTATTGTTATAATTATAACAGGATATGCTTCTCTGGAGACAGCCATTGAAGCCATCAGGGACGGAGCGTACGATTATATCAGAAAACCCTTTAAGCTCCAAGAGTTGCAGATTGTAGTCAACAATGCCATTGACAAGATCAGGTTGATTCGGGAAAATAAAAAGCTCTTGAAAGAACTCGAAGATGTTTACCAACAATTGATGGTAATTAAGAGGGAGCAGGCGGCAACAGCTCGCAACAGCCCTCAAACAGATGACAAGGAGGGAAACAGCCTTGCCTTTTATTCGCCTAATACCCCGCTTCTCTCACATTATATGCCAAGGCCGGGGGTAGGTGGAAGAAGCTATTTTGACGAATTACACAGGCTTTCCGAACTGAAACAAAATGGGCTTTTAACCAACAGCGAATTTAAAACCTTCAAGGAATACCTATTAAAGAATATTAAAAGTCTTACTTCTTTTTAGGCCGGATTTCGTCTTCGAGCTTCTTCATTCGCTTTGTCAATTTGGTTATATCCTCTCTGGTGGCAATGTTCAGGTTTTTCATCACCTTCTTTACGGTTTTTTCTATAAGGGATTCAAGATCTTTTTTGGCGGTTTGTGATCTCTTCAAGAAATCGTTGATCAATTTTTTCCCTTCCTTTTCAGAAAGCTTGCTTTTTTTTGCGATGTCATTTGCCAGTTCTTCAATCTTTTCCTTGGTCATCGCTGCCATTCCCACGCCGGCCATAAGGGTTTTTTTTATGAGATCGAGCATGATTACCTCCTTTGGTTGGTTATAATTACAGTAAGTATTCAGCCACGAATGAACACGAATTTATACGAATAAGGGAGAATTCTTCTTGTGAATCTGTAAGTATTCAGCCACTAAGACACAAGGTGAATAATGATCGGAACCGGAAAACCAAATACAGGGTGTTTTTTTATTCATGTCCATTTGTGTCAATTCGTGGCTGAATACTTATCTATTTTACCAAAGTTATACATACTACACAAATAAAAACTCCCGACATGGAAGGAATGTCAACGTTTCATCTATGGGAGAGAAACGCAGAAAATATTCTACAACGGATTTCTTGCAAGATGAGCGGTATTCTGCTAAAAAGTTTAAGTCAAGGGAAGGTTTGTGAATAACTTTTGATGAATTTTGAAGATATCATAGGGCAAGATCGAGCGGTTCGTTTTCTGAGACGGGCTTACGAAAAGAATAGAGTGCCTCATGCCTTACTTTACACCGGGATTCCAGGGATAGGGAAACGGACAACCGCTCTTGCTTTTGCCAGCCTTTTGCAATGTCGGTCAGCAAAGGGGACAGTTGCATGCGGCATATGTCCTTCTTGTAAAAAGATCGATTCCGGGAATCATCCGGACCTGGTTTTTGTAGAACCTTCGGGTGCTTTCATTAAGATTGAACAGATTCGAGCGCTGCGAAACGAATTTGCACTTAAGCCGTTTGAGGGGAACAGGCGTATTGCCATTATAGCTGATGCCCATACCATGAATCCCGAGGCGGCAAACACACTCCTCAAGATTCTGGAAGAGCCGCCAAAGGGCGCCTTTATGATATTGACCGCTCATCAGGTGTCAGATCTTCTTCCTACGATTGTTTCACGATGTCAACATATTGCATTTGCTCCTTTGTCGTCCGAATTGATCGCGGAAAAACTTGTGACAAAGAGAAAGAGTGGTCGTCAGGTTGCAGATATTGCGGCAGTTTGGGCTCAGGGGAGTTTAGGAATGGCACTTCAAGCTGATCTGAAAAAAGTGGCACAAGAGCGGAATCAGCTAATTGAACAGTTTGAAACGCTTTCCTTGAACAAGATGCACTCTCTTTTGGGTTTTGCAGAAAGTCTATCAAAGGACAAGGATAATTTGTTGAATAATCTGGAGATGTTGAAGGTATGGATTCGTGATATTCTCTTTGGCAAACTGTGTCCGAAAAAGATTCTGAATAAGGATCTCGTGGAGAAAATAGAGGAATTCTCCCAGAGGTATTCCGTATCATCGTTGCTGGCAAAGATAAAGATTCTCCAGGGAGCCCAGGTGGCCGCACAAAAGGGTAGAAATCGGCGGTTGGTCCTGGAAGTGATGTTGATAAGACTGTGTCAGGAGTGAATTGTGACAGTCTCGTAAAAAGTCTTCAATTCGCTTGATTGGTCACTTTTTAGAGCTTCTAAATTCGCTTCGCTAAATTGTAAAAACTCGGGCTAACGCCCTCAAACAGTTTACAATTTTTACGCTCCGCTTTATTAAGAAGCTCTATAAAAAGGTGACCAAAATAAGCTCATCAAAGACTTTTTACGAGACTGTCAGGTGTGAAAAAATGAAAAAAATTGTTGGAATAAAATTCAAGCAAGAGGGGAAAACGTACGATT
>JAUVFC010000163.1 GCA_030594505.1 Desulfobacterales bacterium | reverse complement strand
TTACCAGGTTCTCCCCCGCAGGGCCTATCACGAGTGATCCCTTTCCGTATCCGAAGAGGATCTTTCCGGTCTCGGGGATGGTCTTTCCCCATATATCATCGGCTTTTATAAATTTTACTCCGGCGGAATCTATTGATAAAATCAATGGCAAATCCGATCTCCCCCTAACTATGAGACCATCCCACCCCGAGGTTTTTAATGCATTTCCGAACGGGCCGCCGCATGAGGATGAGGTGATTATACCGGTCAAGGGTGATTTTGATACTGCAGAGAATCTCGATGAATTTGGCGCACCGGTCCCGATCAACACTCCGGTTGTCACGATAAAAATATTATCCTCACCCAGAGGATCGATCCCGGGCTTTAGGCGGTCATAGAGGAGTTTTAATGCAAGCCCTTTTCCGCCGAGATAATTCCGCCTTTCCTCCTCCTGTATTCCGATCTCTTTAAAATCCCTCTTTGCAAGATCTATCTCCAGCACCCTGTTTCTTACACCCGATACTGATTCCATTAAGATTACAGTTTCCCCTTCTTTTCAGGAATATAGTTCATAGCTCTCTCTGCCATGGCAGTGATCGTAAGGCTCGGATTCACTCCGAGGTTCGCCGGGATAATCGAACCGTCAATAACATACATATTCTCATATCCGAAAACCCTGTGATATTTATCGGTAACTCCTTTGGTCTTGTCTCTCCCCATAACACATCCACCGAGAATATGGGCGGATACGGGCATGTCGAACAAGATTTCTGTTATGGCACTCTGAGGAATTCCGTCGATCTTTTCCGCCATAAATCTTGCTGCTTCATTTGCCTCCCGGATATAGGCGGGGATCTTTGTCCCCGTATTCTTTGAGGTCAGAACCTTGCGGAAGGGTGACCACCATTTCCTTTTTCTCAAAAGTTCCATCCTGTTATGAAGTGTCTGCATAACGAGCAGGACTACGGACCGTTTTGCCCAGCCGTAGGGGATGAAGTTGCTCAGGAACTGCAGCGGATGTCTTAATATTTTCAGGAAAAGCTGCCACGTCCTGGATTTTTCTCCCTCTTTATCAACAAGGAGGGTGGTAAGAAAGTTCATAACGCTCGATCCTTTGGGGTATCTAACAACTTCGATATGGGTATCATCATTCACAAAAAGTCCGGAAGAGATCGAAACCCCGTCAGGGCAGAAATCGCTTCCCCTCTTTGCACTCAGGCCGGTCATCACTTCGCTGTTCGTCCTCGCGCTCTTCCCAAGCATATCCGAAATATCCTTCAGATGGCCGCTCTCCTTACACTTTGCAAGTAATTCATTTGTCCCCAGGGCACCTGCGGAAAAGATAACTCCAGATGACCTGAATGACTTTGTCCATTTAAATAGAAAACCGGTAACCCTTTTTGCCCTTATCTCATATCCTCCGTCCTTCAGGGCTATAACATCGTTCACTTTATGATCGGTAAGGATATCGATCCCCATGTTCTCGGCAAGCCACAGATAGTTCTTGTCGAGGCTGTTCTTCCCCCCGTCCCTGCATCCGACCATGCAGTGTCCTGTTTGTGTACACCCTCTCCTATCCGGGCCCTCCCCGTTAAAGTAAGGATCAGGAACTGTTTTTCCCGGTTCTCCAAAAAAAACCCCCACATCAGTTGGGTGAAAGTGATCCTCCCTGCCTATCTCTTTTGCATAATCTTTCAACAGGTCATCTGCAGCAGACAGATGAGGATTGGTTGTCACACCGAGCATTGTCTTTGCTTCTTCGTAGAAGGGGAGTAATTCCTTTTTCCAGTCAAGGTCGAGGTCTTTCCAACCGGGATCATTGAAGTAAGTGTCGGGGGGGACAAGCAGGGTGTTTGCATAGACGAGACTTCCACCACCCAGTCCGCTCCCGGCGAGGATCAGCACATCTTTTAACATATGGATCTTTTGTATCCCGTAGCAGAAGAGGTGGGGGGCCCAGAGCCATTTTCGAAGATTCCAGTTGGACTTTGCAAAATCCTGCGGCCTGTACCTTCTCCCGCTCTCTATTACAAGGACCTTGTACCCTTTTTTGGCAAGACGGAGAGCGGAGACGCTCCCTCCGAATCCAGATCCGATGACAATATAATCATAATTTTCCAAATTTTTCATTTTTTGAATTTAGGCCCTTTTATTCCCTCTGTTGCCAATACTATAAATAACAAACATTTCCTGTCAATAAAAAATCCTCAAGAAAAAGAAAACCCTGTGCGATGGCTTTGCTTTTCCTTTCTCTTCTGCATAAAAAAATGAAGACGGTTAAAGTGTCCATGTCATTAGATAGCCTCAATAATAAAATTCCAAATTGATAAAAAATACTTGCATTTATTGAAAGTATACTTTATGTTTAGACGGCTAAATGTAAACCAAGGTTGCAAATAATGAAAAAACGACCTTTCTGGATAAAACGTATTGAGCAAGCCTGGCAAAAGCGACCCGTGGTCTGGCTTTCCGGCGTACGTCGAGTGGGTAAAACCACACTCTCAAAAATGTTCACCACCGCGACTTATATGAATTGTGATTTACCGTCTGTTGTCCGCCGACTATCTGACCCGGAATCCTTTTATGACAGCCTGGATAAACAGACAACAATCGTTTTCGACGAAGTTCATCGTGTTAAGAATCCCAGCATGTTACTCAAAATCGCAGCCGATAATTATCCCCATTTAAAAACTCTGGCTACCGGTTCATCTACTTTATCCGCCACGCAAAAATTTCGGGACAGCCTTACCGGACGTAAGATAATGATTTATTTGCCGCCGGTTTTATGGGACGAATGCCAGGATGTTTTTTCGGTAAAGAACCTGGATCATCGTCTCTTGTACGGCGGATTGCCAGAGCCGTTGCTTGCCGCTAAAAAAGACGCCGCTTTCTTTTCCGAATGGATCGATAGTTTTTATGCTCGTGATATTCAGGAATTGTTCGGCATTCGCAACCGGATCGGTTTTATTAAACTGCTGCATCTTCTACTGCGCCAGAGCAGCGGACTGATTGATTACTCGAACCTGGCAAAACTTTCCGATTTGAGCCGTCCTACCGTAAAAGCACATATTGAAGCCATGACCACCGCCCATGCCATTTATTTGCTGCCTCCATTTTTTGGCGGTAGTCGACGCGAAATTATCCGACGACCAAAATGCTATGCTTTTGACACCGGATTCGTCACTTTTATCAAAGGCTGGGACAGTATCAGGGAAGATGACCGTGGTCTTTTATGGGAACATCTTGTACTCGATGCAGTAAGAACAGCCGTTCATGATGCTAACCTTTTTTACTGGCGCGATAAATCAGGAAGAGAGATCGATTTCATCATCAAAGGCGCCAACCAACGGATCCACACTCTGGAATGTAAAATGAACCCGGATGATTTTAATCCAAAATCATTGAGCCATTTCCGCTCCCTCTACCCCAATGGTAATAATTACGTGGCCTGTCCCTATATTACAACATCTTATAAACATCGTTTCAAAGAATTAATTGTCAATTTTTGCTCAATAAGAGATATTTTTTCTTTGACCTTTTTAAAATATCAAACCGGAGAGTAAAACAGCCAACATCAATTTTGAGCTAAAACAAAATGATGTAAACCATTGTTAAAATGAAGTATCCTCAGCATGCTGGCTAAGACGATCTGCAAGGGTATCCTTTATTCCCATACTACTTTATAACGTTTCAGGGTTTGGTATCCTGTATCCTGATCAGTGTCCATCCTGTACATCTTTCCCTTTTTAAAGATGAAAGAATAGAATTCAGACCAAACCTTTGCAAAATAATATCCATCTGAATCAAAAATATCGAAAGCGGTCAGGATTTTATCCCCTTCTATTTTTTTTTCATTGGTTCGAATCCACAAGTTGCCTTTATCGTCGATAACCATCCTTGAAACAATAGTTTTCACTTTCGGCATCTTCATGTTCCTTGCTGCTTTCCGGAGCGCTCCATAAGGATCGTCATCAAATTTCGCCCAATATTCCTCTGCATCTTTCTTAGTAAATGGAACCGGCTCATAGGGACGATCGATTTTCCTAAATAGTTTTCCTGAAGTGTCATAAACTTCTATAATATATTTATTATTTAAACAGTGATATATCCAATCCCTGTTCTGGTCTCCAGTCAATATGGAATGAGGCGGATCAGGTAAACTCGAATACTGTTTATTATTACCCCGCCGAACCATTAAACGCTCCGAACTCGTAAATTCTCCATAGGATCGAATTTCTTTTCCATCAAAATCGATTTCTGTCATAAAAAATGTCCCGAATCGTCTGTTTCCGATATCGGCATATTCTACAGTCAGGTAAGATGAACTTTTAACCAGATAAAAACCGGAATAACGCTTCCGCCACTGAAAGCTTTTTAAAAACCGGCCGGAAGAATCAAAAAAGCTTGTCCGTCTTGCTATATCATCAGTAACTATGAGTTTCCTATCTTTTGTAACAGCTAAACATGTTATCATCTGAAATTCACCAGGGCCTCTCCCTTTTGCCCCGATTGTCTTGATGTACTTCCCATCAGAGCCAAAAACCTTTATGACTTGATCATCGAATTCAACAATGTATATGTTTTCATTGTCATCGATATGCCGTAGCCATGGTACAAAAAAATTGATATTCCCATCCTTGTCTTCTCCGGCTATAGAAAGATCTTCCACAAAGGTGACTGTTTTATCCGGATAAATTGGAATCTCAGTGTTATGGATACATTCTACGCCATCGATAACTTCAACACTGGCATTTGATTCTG
>JAUVFC010000035.1 GCA_030594505.1 Desulfobacterales bacterium | reverse complement strand
AAGAACCATAACCAAAAAAATCCAAATAGAAAAATCGCTCGCCCCGGATTTATGGACAGTCGAGGCAGATACATCACAAATCGAACAGATCCTGCTGAACTTATGTATTAATGCCCGCGATGCAATGCCGACCGGGGGCAAGCTCACCCTGACAACGGAGAATTTTTATCTTAGAGATAAATCGGACTATAACTATATAAAAGCAAAGAAGGGAAAGTATGTAAAAATATCGATTTCAGACACGGGAGAGGGTATACCGGAGGAGATTCAGAACAAGATATTTGATCCCTTTTTTTCTACCAAGGGCAAGGAAAAGGGAACGGGACTGGGGCTTTCCATGGTTTACGGGATTGTCAAAAACCATGGGGGGCATATCAATGTAAAAAGCACCCGGGCTGAAGGAACCGTCTTTGAAGTTTTGTTTCCAAAATCCGATAAGATTGAGGAGGCAACCAAGCCTATATCCGAACCGGAGGTGGTTCCAGGCGGACATGAAACAATACTTTTAGTGGACGATGAAGAGGTGATAAGAGATCTGGGGGAAGAAATACTCACCAACAAGGGATACACAGTCCTTCTGGCCTCCAACGGCTTAGAGGCCGTTAAACAATACGAACAACAAGGAGACAAAATCGGTTTGGTCATCCTCGACATGATAATGCCCAAAATGGATGGCATGGAGACATATAAACGTCTAAAAGGGATGGACTCCTCTCTGAAGATTCTTATATCCAGCGGTTACGGGTATGATAGTCCCGATCATGCGGATTTTCGAGAAGGATTAGATGGTTTTATCCAAAAACCGTATAAGGTAGACGAACTAAACAAAAAAGTCAGACAGGTTTTAGACAAGAAAAACTAATGACACCACTTGTGCTTGCCGGCTTTATTTTTTTGGGCGGATTGATAATTGGAAGTTTTTTGAATGTCTGTATTTTCAGACTTCCCCGATCAAGGTCTCTTGTATTTCCGGGATCGTCATGTCCTGATTGCAATCAGCCGATAAAATTCTATGACAACATTCCCATACTGAGCTATTTGTGGCTGGGCGGAAAATGTCGATTTTGCGGCCACAGGATTTCAGCTCGATATCCATTAGTGGAACTCCTTTCCGGCATCCTGGCTCTGGCGCTCTTTATCCGATACGATATTGCGTGGTCAGCCCCGATTCTCTATATCTTCACTGCTTCACTCTTGATTATTACCGTTATAGATATAGATCACAAAATCATCCCGGATAGTATCACGATCCCTGGTATTCCGATCGGTTTTCTGGCATCATTCTTTCTCCCTCATGTAACCTGGACGGAATCTCTTTTCGGAATCGGACTGGGGGGCGGCAGTCTCCTTGTGGTTGCCGTTGTTTATGAATTCATTGCAAAAAAGGAAGGAATGGGGGGAGGGGATATTAAACTCCTGGCAATGATCGGAGGATTTTTAGGATGGCAGGGGGTTGTGTTTACGATATTTTCGAGCTCTATTATCGGGACCGTGGTTGGAATTTTTATTGCGGTTAAAACAAAACAGGGCCGTCAGGCCGCTATACCTTTTGGCCCATTTTTGAGTGTCGGGGCATTATTATACATTTTTCAAGGCCCTGAAATCGTTAGATGGTATTTTGAAATCTTGAAGTGAGACCTATCCCAAGCGCTAAAAAATGACCATGAAGGTGACTACCCCCAATCTTCGGACTGAAATCTTATTGACACTCATATTCCTTTTATTAATCGGAATGGGTCTCATAAGTATGGTCACCTTAAAAATAACAGAAGGGAATCTTATTCAGTATCAAAAAGAGGTAGGGCTCTCTGCTGTTCAAAGCTTACAAAAATCAATCGATGAGACCGGAATAAATTCGGTTGCCCCTGTCTTCCGTAATCGAGTAAAAAAGCATCTGTCTGAACGGATAAAGGGGATATTTCTACCCCGCTTATTTAAAAAGATAGAGGTCATAGGAACGGATCTTACCGTATGGGCTTCCACTACAGGCGCCCCCTCACCCCAAGCCACGGTTCCTCATTTTTCTTCCTTTTTTCAGTCTAAAAAACGTAATATCCGCATCGATCGGGACACACTGACCATTACAGCTCCTCTTTTCTCAGGCGCCGATTGTGTTGCCGCTGCAAACGTCGAAGTCCGTATCGATACTGTTCGCAACACCACAGGCAAACTGCATGCAATGATCTTGCTCTACACAGGCTTGAACATTTTAATCCTTGTAATAATCGGCAACTTTTTGTTGTCGAGAATCGTAATCAAACCGATAAGCCGTCTCGTTAAATTAACCGATCGTTTTGAAGGTACTGATATTTTTACTCTTTCAACAGGTTCCGGGATGAACGAAATCAGCAGGCTGGCTGTCGCCCTTAAGAGGATGCTGAAAAGGTTGGAAGAAAATAAAAAGCTTTTAGAAGCTCAAATAGAGTCTCTAACAAAGACGAATCAAGAATTAAAAGAAGCGCGAGAAGAGATTTTCCGGTCAGAAAGGCTTGCATCTCTCGGACGTCTGGCCGCGGGGGTTGCACATGAAATTGGGAATCCCATAGGGACCATACTGGGATACACCAACATACTCCTTGAGGAGATAAAAGACGATGAATCATCAAAAGATTATCTCAAAAGAATTGAAGAGGAGATTGTCCGGATAGATACTATTGTTCGTGAACTCCTCGACTTTGCCCGGCCGTCGCACTCAGAACCTGTTAGAGTAGACCTGAACCTGATCGTCACCGAAACAACCTCCTTCTTTTCCCATCAAAAAACAGCAAATCAGATTGAAATCTTATCCGAATTGTATGATGAATCTCTGCCGGTATGGGTCGATTCCAATAAGATCAAACAGGTGCTGATTAACCTGATCCTCAACGCCTATGATGCTATGATGGAAAAACAGGGAATGTTAAACAAAGAAGAAAAAGGTTGGGTCCCAATACTCACGATCAAAACAGAAAAGGCTTCTTCCGGTCATCCAGCCCTTCAGTTGTACAAAGAAAAAAGATCGGGGGACTGTGCGCTTTTGACAGTTTCAGACACTGGCATAGGAATATCGGGAAGCGACCTGGAAAAGATATTTGACCCCTTCTATACAACTAAGCCCCCGGGAAAAGGCACCGGCTTAGGTCTGGCGATATCCTCAAAAATCATTGAATCATTCAAAGGTGATATTCACATTGTAAGCACAAAAGGGAAAGGGAGCACATTCATAGTGGTATTGCCAATGGACACTACTAATTGAGATTATACTTAGCTACCAGGCGTGACAAATAGGTTCTCTGAACATCAAGGACCTTGGCTGCCTTGCTCTTGTTTCCCCCGGTACTCTTGAGCGTCGTGATTATAAACTCTTTTTTGAATTGATCCACGGCGTCCTTCATTCTCGTGCCGACCTGTATATCTTTTCCGCAGGCAGATGGTGAAGTTTGTATGGGCAGGTCTTCCGGCAATATCTCTTTCCCATTCCCCATAACCACCCCCCTCTCGACGGCGTTTTCCAGCTCTCTGACGTTACCGGGCCAATCATACTGAACGATTTTATCCATTGCAGCAGGAGGTATTTTGAGGGCCATTGCGCCACGTGCTGTTTTGAAAATATTTAAAAAGTGCTCCGCAAGCAAAGGGATATCTTCTTTTCGTTCTCGAAGTGAAGGCATATTGATCTGAACCACATTCAAACGATAATAAAGGTCATCTCTAAATTTGCCCTTTGAAATCTCCTTCAAAATATCCTTATTTGTAGCTGATATGACTCTGACGTCAACGGAGATCGGAGTATGACCTCCTATGCGATAAAAAACTCCTTCCTGCAACACTCGCAAGAGCTTGACCTGCATTGTAGGGCTCATTTCACACACTTCATCCAAAAGGACGGTGCCTTCATCAGCCATTTCAAACATTCCTATCTTTCTGGAAACAGCTCCTGTAAATGACCCTTTTTCATAACCAAAAAGCTCCGCTTCCAGGAGAGTCTCGGGTAGGGCGCCGCAATTGATCACAACTAACGGTTTGTCTTTCCGGGGACCGGCCCGATGAATCAATCTGGCGAGCAATTCTTTGCCTGTTCCGCTCTCTCCGGCGATAAGCGTGCTTGCCTTTGAATTGGCCACTTTATAGGCATCTCTTATAGACTTACGGATAGCCTCACTTTCGCCGATAATTTCATATTTATTTTCAAGCTCTTCTTTGAGGCTCCTGTTCTCTTTTTTGACCGCGTTAAATTGGCGGACATTGTTAATGGCCGTAGAGGCCAATTCAGCAAACGTCATTAATATCTTAAGATCTTTCTCCCGTATAGGCCTGCCGTCCTCCCGATCAATAATTTCAACTACGCCGATCACTCTACCGTCTATTTTCATCGGAACACATGCAATAGAGCGTGTCCGGAAGCCGATCGTTTCACTGATCTTTTTATACCACCTTTCATCCTTTGCCACGTCTTCAATTAAGAGCGGTTCACCTGTTTCCGCCACATATCCTGCTATCCCCTGCCCTATATTTATCTCATATTTCTTTATCTCTTCTTTTTTTTCTCCTGTGGCGATCTTAAAATAGAGTTTTTTTGTTTTATTGTCCAGTAACAATAAGGAACTGGCTTTTGCATTCATTACCTTGGTAGATGTTTCTATAATAAGTTGTAAAAGTTGATCCAAATCAATCGCAACAGTTCCCCAGCTGGAAATCGCTTTCAATACATCGACTCTCGGGTCAGAATTTTGGTCTCTGTCCACGGCCTTTTTCCCCATAGCCATCCCTAATTCTCCTTAATATCCTTGCTATCGGTATTGCCAAATAATTTCTTTAGGATTTACGCAAAAATAAGTTCACAGTTTTCGCGCTCAGATTTGGTACGGGGATGGTCTGAAAATAAGATGTAAAAGGGTTAATCTATCTTGTTTAAAACAAGCCCTGTAATCACCTTGGGATAAAAATAGGTTGACTTTCTCGGCATGATCAGGCGTGCATCTGCAATCTGTTGAACTTGCGCGATTTTTGTAGGATTCATAATGAATGCTACCGCGCTTCCGCGGTCGCGGATGGCCTTTAGGGCGTCAGAGAGGTTGCTAATATAGGAAATCTTGTGTTTATCGTCCAAATCCTTTTCAGTAAGCTCAAGAATATTCTTTAAAATGACCTGAGTTAAGATCGTCACGTCGAGTCTCTTCAGGGGTTCCGGCAACTTATCCCCGAAAAGACGTTCCATTACCCCTTGTCTCAGTCGCAATATGTGGAGTGCATCATTGTTCTTCATAAAAATTCCGATGGCATGCCCTTCTTTTGAATGTGATTTCAGGTTGTCCAAAAAGGCTCTTTCCGTCTTTTCCCGGTCTGCTCCGTTAAAGATTTCCATGTCAAAAAAAGGGCTTGCCTTTTCAAGGAAGGTATCCAATCGTTCTTTTGGCAGATCATTAATCAAACGATGCGCGGGAAGCACGGTCAGGCCCGGGTCGTGCATACTGCTCAAATACATCATAACGTATCTACATGAAGAATCCCCGGCCAAACCAGGGTCCTCTGCAAGACGCTTGTTCCGGTAGTTCAGGGCGGTTTCATAACGGTGATGCCCATCGGCTATATACAGGGGTTTTTCCGACATGTCCGTTGCCACAGTGTCAATGACTCCCGGATCGGTGATCCGCCATAACCGGTGATGGAACCCATCCTGGTCGTCAAAATCTATATCAGGATTTTTTCCGGCAATCGCCTGCTTTAAGTGGCTGATAACCTTGTTTTCTCGATCCGGGTACAGAGAAAATATCTGGCTGAAATTGGCATGGCAGGTTTCCATGAGTCTGAGGCGTTCTGATTTGGTGGCAGAAAATGTCCGCTCGTGCGGAAGGATCACACCGCTGTCAAAGTCCTCCAAACCGACTAATGCAATCAATCCACGACGGGTACTCTGAGTCCCGTGGGTGGAATAATCCATCTCCGTAAAATAAAGGGCCGGTTTCACATCACGCACCAAGACTTTTTCTGACTGCCACTTTTCAAAATCCGCCATAGCGCGCGTGTACCAATTATCGGTTTCAGTGTCTGCCGGATGGGCTTTCCCCAGGATCAAACGAATGATATTGTGAGGATGACTCTTGTAAAAGGCATCCTGTTCTTCCGGTGAAACAACATCATATGGAGGGGTCATAACGTCCCTCAAGTTCATAATCTTTTCCGGATTATAGAGGAGTCCGTGAAACGGCATAATTTTCGCCATTAGTTTGCGTTCCTTTCTTGATATAAATTGGCCTGATGTACAAAGGCCTCAATTCGAGTCTTCATATTGGTCTGTTTTTGTCCGTCGTAAACCGCGTTCAAAATGGGAAGATTTTTATAAGGCCTGAGGGCCTCTTTGAATATCGGCACCAGGGTATTCCCGAGCATACAATTCAGCACAAAGATATTGTTTATCCCGCTCACGCCCTCCTCTGCAAAACTCTGTACCCGTGCGGTAAACGTTGACAGAATCGGGTCAATATCATAGTGCAGGAACGGACGGACCTTTTGAAGTATGTTTTTCGACCGAAGAATGCCGAACGGCTTCAGGTCGCCGTTTAAATGCGCCTCAATCCTGTCCGTCCACGACATCAGCCAGCGGTTGCGGAGGAAATAGTAAAGAGCGGCGCCATACGCCTTTTCTCTTAAGCGATATTTTGCGTAATAGTGTTCTGAAAAAAAAGCAAAGCAGTTTGAAACCGTAAGCCCGTGGATCTTCACTTCAGCGCCAAGCGCCTCATAAGTTCGTATCAGATCATGATTTGCCCAGGAATTCAGGACCGAATAAAATTCCCCGACAATCCCGATTACGGGACGATTTTCACTCCGGTCCACCGGAACAGAATAAATGGCTTCAACCCCGTTTTTCAATGCAGAAAGCAGACGGCTGTCGTGCATCAAGGCCTTGCTCGGTCTTTCCACTGCCTTTGCAATCGACCGGATTCCTTTCGCATAGACCCGGTCGGTCTCCCCTTTGTTCCTTTCATAAGGACGAACGTGAAAACGAAGTCGTTCAAGGACCTCTGCCGCAATCCACCCCTTCCACAATGACATGGTAAAGTTCAATCCAAAGAGTCGTGAAAGTTCATCAAATCGTGTAGAGGTAAGCGGGCCGATAACAGGAATCTCATCAAGCCCCAGGCGGTGCAACAGATCGGCATGGCCCAGGGCGTACTGGGAAAATCGACATGCGCCGTCGTAGTTCTGCATGAAGATCGCGGCATGGCAAGGGTCGAACCCGGGAAGTTCCGTCATCTTCACGAATTCGCCGCAGGTCACGATAAAGGGATGGCATTCCCTTCCGGAAGTAACCTGCCGCCCCAACACTTCCGACCGGTCGTCCGGTTTCGGAAGGACGCGCGCATCGATCCCCACACCCTTTAAGGCGGCCTCCACAATAAGGGAAAACGCCTGAGAAACGTAAGGAGTATAGACCCTCCGGTTTTCCAGCTTACGCATGAACGTCGGCTCCGGATGAAAGGAGTCCATCATCCCCTTTTTCCCCTGAATGATCAGATTCAGATCGGGACTCTTGCGGCTCAAAGGAGGACGATTGTTTTCGATCGTATCCAAAAAGGCCTCGATCCTGGTAACGATTCCCGCGTCGCCGGTGTGGTCGTCCACTTCCAGTACCAAATAGGGGATTCCTTTCATCTCTGTTTCAAGATACTTGAGGAGAAAGGAGTCAGGACCGCACCCGAAGTTCGTGAGAATCACCGGAATCAGACGCCGGTCGGAACGAATCAGTGACAGGACTCTCAAAAGATCCTGGGTATTTTTCCATACCACATTGGAATAATGCACTGGTAATCTTATGGAAGAGATCGGGAGAAAGTCATACGGTATGGCAAGAAACCCTCTTGTGCTAAGTTTTCCGGGGATATGAAGGTTTAACCCCGGGTCAAAAATATTGTGCGACTTCCCTAATAGGACTATCGCCTTTTCCTGGGGTCCCAGCCCGCAAAGGAGTTCCTTGCCGCGCCTCCGGCACCCCTCCACAAAGAAGTCTTGGGCCGCAAAAGCAGCCTCTATCGCACAGCCTATCCTTTGCGGAACATGACCGAGGTTCCTTCCCAAATCATGAAGCTCTTTTCGCTGTTCCTTTCTGGACCTGCTTCGATAAAGCACGGGGGAGACTATATCCACTTTGTCCCTTATAGCGGCGCGGACCATGTAGGGTATGGACTGCACATAAGGGCAGTTAAAACTCCGCATGGTATCATTCGAATCGCTCTCGCAATCGATTTCACACGGCAGGAAGATCGTGTCCACACCGCGCTCCATCAGGTCCACGATATGGCCGTAAACCGCCTTTACCGGAAAACATGTCTCTGAAGGGACAAGGGAAAGACCTTTTGCGATCTGTTTCTTATTGGTCTCTTTGGACACAATCACCTTATGCCCTAATTCTTTAAAAAAGGCGTACCAGAACGGAAAGTAATCGTAAAAGCTCAAAACACGCGGAATTCCGATTACCTTGAAATTATCAGGCTCTCTCTTTGTTTCTGAATTCTCTCCCTCCTTATATCCATTCAACAGAAACGCTTTCCGTTCCTTAAAAAGATCAGGGAGATGATCATAAGGAACACGCCTCTCATATCGGCCGCAGATCCCGCCGTAATAGGACCGAAGCCTCCCGTCCACAAGAATTTGCCGGATCCGGCAAACATTGGGGCATTTTTTGCACTGAAAGGAGGAAAGCTCATACGTGCGATCCTCCAGGTAAAATCCGGCAAACCGTGTTGTCCCGGATGATCTCTCCTGCTTTTCCTTTGCAGCCAGCGCCGCGCCGATCGCGCCGTTGACATTGTGGTGTTCGGGTACGGCGACCTGAGCGCCGAGTATGTTCTCAAAGGCAGACACCACCCCCTGGTTCCCGGCAACCCCCCCCAAGAACACGATCTTCTCTCCGATCTTTTTGGTTCCAACCACCTTTTCAAGATAGTTGTGCGCGATCGCATAGGAAAGGCCTGCCGCAAGGTCGCCCCGGCTGTATCCCGCCTGCTGGTGATGGATCAGGTCCGACTCCATGAAGACGGTACATCGGGCGCCGAGGTCTGCCGGGGCTCCGGAAGTAAAGGCCAATCTGCTGAAATTATCTTTAATCAAAACCTTCAGGCGTGAAGCCTGTTCCTGCAAGAACGAGCCGGTACCGGCGGCGCAGACCTTGTTCATCTCAAAATCGACTACATGACCGTCCTCACATCGTATATATTTTGAATCCTGCCCGCCGATCTCGATAATAGTGTCAATAGTGGGATCATGTGCAAGGGCGGCTTTGGCCTGTGCGGTAATCTCATTCAAGACCGCATCCGCGCCCACGAAGTCCCCGATAAAATAACGTCCGCTTCCTGTAACGCCCACACCCCTGACATTAACGCGGTTCCCCGCCTCTTCGCCCATCTCTGCCAGGGCGGACCGAATCGTCGCGATCGGTTCTCCTTCGGTAAAGGTGTAACGCTTTGCCAGAAGACGGCCGGTTGCATCCATTAAAACCACGTTTGTGCTGACCGCTCCCACATCTATGCCGAGATACCCTTCCTGTATATCATCCAACGGTATCCCGTAAAACCGATCTCTTGTCTCAGGGAGACCGGGCCGAGAGCAAAGCCTTCTCAAGTGGGGCAACTCGTGCTTGTGGGCGTGAGCGCTCAGGTAAGTTTTCAGCCTGCTGATCAGGTGATTGATGTCGATCAGATTCTCAGAGGCCTTTTCTCGTGCCTCCAGGGCGGCGCCAAAGGCCCCCATGAACAAAAAATGTTCGGGTATGATCAACTCTCCGGGGGCAAGATCCAAAAGATCCTCAAATGCCTTTACCACACCCGGGTTGGCTGCGACTCCTCCCTGGAAGATAATTGGACGAATGAACGGTTTCCCCTTGCCGAGATTACTGATGAAATTCCGTGCCAATGCATGGCACAGGCCCGCCACCACATCGTTCTTGGGGACGCCCTCCTGCTGCAGGTGGATCATGTCGCTCTTTGCAAAGACACTGCAACGCCCTGCAATAGACGCCGGCTTTTTCGATTGCAGCGCAAGTCTTCCAAATGTCTTTTCAATATCAATCCCGAGCCGATGCGCCTGCTGATCAAGAAAGGATCCGGTCCCGGCCGCGCACACATCGTTGAGGGCATGATCCGTAATAAGTGGATCGCCGGTTCGATCATCTCGCTCCAGGAAGATCAGCTTTGAATCCTGCCCGCCGATCTCAATAATAGTTCGCGCCTCCGGATAGAAATGTGAGGTGGCTCCGGCCTGCGTAAGGATTTCATTAATGGGGACAACGCACAGGATTTTTGCAACTGTCTCCCGACCGCTTCCGGTGGCAACTACCCCGTGAAAATTCCGGAACTCTTTGCACAAATCGGAAAGAACCTCCAGGAGGAGCGGAAGGGGTTCGCCTTGAGTACGCCGGTATACAGAAGCCTCCAACTCATGGTCATCATTAAGGACAACCACGTTAAGACTTACCGACCCTATGTCGATTCCAAGATAGCGCTTAGCTGAAACAGACTTCATTTTGGATAGAATCCAGACAATTGGCGTACCAAAGCATTTACCGCATCTTCTCATTGAGAAGATACGAATTAACAACCTGAATAAATTAGGATTTTTTCAAGCAAAAATCAAACAATTTTAATGAAGACATCTAATTGATATCATATTATTCGCCAAACTGTCGACCCAAATCTTTATCAAAAGGTTCTAATATTGATGATCTCGTAAAAAGTCTTTGATGAGCTTATTTTGGTCATCTTTTGTTAGATGTTCTTAGTGAAGCGGAGCGTTAAAATTGCAAACTGTTTGAGGGCGTTAGCCCGAGTTTTT
>JAUVFC010000180.1 GCA_030594505.1 Desulfobacterales bacterium | reverse complement strand
TTGAACTTATGAACCAATACCGCCAGTTCACCAATATAACTTTCAGATGAAACAGTCGTAACCACCACTTCGATTCCATTAATCAGATATTGAGTGGCGGCCTGAAGCATTTCATTTAGAATAGCCACCTGTTCCGGTTCCAACTCCCGGGTAATCAGATTGGAAACAACCTTCAAATCCGCCCCTTTTGAAATAAGATGCGCAGCTGTCGCAAAGTCGCTTTCCGTGGTGGAAGAAAAGGTAAATGACCCGGTATCTTCATAAAGGCCTAAAGCCATTATAGTTGCCTCTTCAGGCGTAATTTCAATCCTTCTTTCCCGTAGTATGCGGGACAATATAGTAATGTTGGCGCCGGTATATTCGATGACCTCTACCGAACCGGTAATATCATCCGACATTGGGGGGTGGTGGTCATAGATGTGAATATCAAGCCCCGGCCTGTCTATAATGTCGGCGAACTTTCCTATTCGTCCCTTCTGGCGGGTATCGACAATAACCAAACGCCTCACGGTATCAAGATCGATCTCTCTGATCTTTACCCAGTTGAACAGATAACCAGCCGAATCCATAAAAAAATCTCTGAGACTCCTTTCCTGGGCTCCGGCAAACACCACCAATGCCTCAGGATAGAGCTTTTGCGCAGCCAGCATTGAAGCAAGCGCGTCAAAATCCGCATTCAAATGAGTAGTAATGACCGTAAGGCCTTCTGATTTCACTGTCGTCTTTTCTTTCAACGATATCCCTCACTTTAGAGGCAGTTTCAAAACGTCCCCTTTTGCCTAATCGCCGACTTCGCCATAGTAGCCCTGGCTACGACGGCTGAATCTGCGTCAGGCTCATCCCGCCGAGGCGGGAATCCGGAAGTCAATGCCCTGAGTTATTAAGATATTGCGGCTTTATCTATCATGCTAAAAAAAGTTTAACAAGAAAAACACAAAGTGAACACAAATATTACGAATAAATTTACTTGCCCTTGGTTGACATCTTACGTTATTATAAGCTGACTCTGTCCTCACAGATGGCTCGGTCTTTCGGAACTCTCCTTCCGGCACGCGGAGCCGAACATCTCTGACTTGGCCCTCAGGACGAGGTTTCCTATGCTGAAACTGAAATGAAAGGTTGGACATGAACATGGAAACAGGAAAAAATATTCTAATAGGTATCGACGGATCGTCAGGAAGCCGCGAGGCGCTCAATTATATCGGGCTTGTCTTTGCTGACAATCCGGATGCACACATAGACCTTCTTCATATCCTTCCTCCCGTTCCCCCTCTTTTTACAGAACGCGGAAGTGATATCCGTGAGTTACAAAATATTCAACGCCGTGCTGCTAAGTTCGAAAAGGAGTGCCGGGAACGGGCAACAAGCATTATGGAAGATGCCAAGGATATCCTTGCTCAATATCATATAGGAGAAGAGAACCTCGGTTTTTTGGTAAGGCCCCGAATGACAGAGCTGGCCAGAGAATTCCTTTTAATGGAAGAAGGGAACATGTATGACGCTATTGTACTCGGACGCCGCGGCATGAGCCGGATAGAGCAACTCTTTTTAGGAAGTCTCACCAACAGCGTACTTCAGCTTGCAAAAAAAATTACAATCTGTGTAGTGGATGGAAAGATTAAATCAAAAAAACTGCTCCTTCCGATTGACGGTTCCCCTAATTCCAGACGCGCCCTGAATAATGCCGCGTGGCTTTTAACAGTATCCGAATTTACCGAGGTGGCTATTTTGTATGTACTCACGCCTTTCTTCCCAAAAGAAATAAAAGAAAAAAGCCCTGAGTCCGAAAAGATAGAAGCATCCCTTCGTAACCCTTTGGCAAAGGACGCTGAAGAGTTATTAGCTAACGCCAAGAAGACCTTGGAAAAGGAAGGGGTTCCTGCAGACTCTATAAAAACGCACCTTGAAACTAAATCTACAGGAATAGCCGGCACAATTTTAAAATTTGCAAAAAATCAAAATTATAATTCCATTATGATAGGACGCCGGGGTATATCCCGGACTAAACAGTTTTTATTTGGTGGCGTCTCCAACAAGATTATTCAACAGGTACAGGACATGGCTGTGTGGGTAGTATCATAAAAAGGACCAACATCCTTAACTTTAGGCACTTTAGCTCACTTTAGGAACTCTCCTTGAGACCTGGCCCTCAGGACGAGGTTTCCTGTGCTGAAATGAAAGGTTTACCTGATATTAAATATATTCTTAAACGCAGAAAAAAGACTCGTGCCTCTGTCGTCTTTGTCCATGGCTTTACCGACTCCATCCGAAATAAGACCCACAAAGACAAATGGAAAAAAGGCCTGAATCGGGTCTTTCAGACAGCTGACCTCTTATACTTTAATTGGGATGCAGATTCAAAGATAGATATCCTGTTCAGGATTCTTCAAAAGGGATTAACAGCGCTCCCTCTTTGCCCGGGGGGTCTGTTTACACAGTCGGCCAGGATACTTTTTGATTCATTTCTTGAAGTAAGGCATGCCTATGAAACCGCTGTCAAAGAGGCAGAAACAGCAGGGCAAAGCCTCAGGGAAGATATAGAAAATTCTATCAAAAAAAACTATAAACATATTACATTGGTAGGCCACAGCCTTGGGGCAAGAGTGGTTCAAAACGCTCTGGCAGGGATGAAGCCAAATATGATCAATTCTGTCTATATCTGTGGAGCAGCCACCCCGGAAAAAGATTGGGACAAAAGTATTAAAGCGGTAAGTGAGAGAATGTTCAATCTTTATTCAAAGCAGGACCGCATCCTTGCGCTTGCCCATCTCTTGTCCATACCCAAAAATCCTGTAGGGTGGAAAGGTTTCAGCAGATTAAATGGAAAAATTATCGATGTGGAAGTAGAATGCAGGCATGCCAACTACCATCAAAAACTTCGTGAGAGACCATTAAAAGTCATCAATATTGCATGAAATACGAAATCAGTTCAAAAACAACAAAAAAACTGAGGGATAAAATTAAAAAACCTATTACAATTATATAATGATAAATCAATAAGTTATACGGCCTTTTTTGGGCGAGACCTTATTTTTCAAGGATTTTCACTCAAAATTCATGGCTATCCCCTTGACTTTCCATGTTCTTATACTATATTTAATAATTAAACTAAATTGAAATGATAATCTCGTCCAATCTTGTTTGATGGGCTTGGCGTGGGTATTTTTTGCCAATGAAATGACCAAACCAAGCAAATTGAAGATCTTTTTTGAGGTTATTAAAAACAATTAATTACAACTTAAAAGGAGGGAAGCAACATGACCAAAACTGAACTGATTGAAAAGATGGCAAATGAGGCGGGTATCTCCAAGGCCGCAGCCGCGAAGGCCCTTAACTCATTTACTGGCAATGTTACCAAGGCATTGAAGAAAAAAGACGGCAAGGTAACATTGGTCGGATTTGGAACATTCTCAAAGATTCGACGTAAAGCCAGAACCGGCAGAAATCCCCAGACAGGCGCAACCATGAAAATCAAGGCTTGCAATGCTGTGAAATTCAAGGCAGGCAAAGCCTTAAAAGATTCAGTCAAGTAAAATACTCTCCGCAGATCAAAAAAGGGGGGGGTTCTTTCTGAATCCCCTTTTTTAATGGAAAGAGCGAGGCACATAAAACATGTTGCAAGAATCTTCGCTTTTTTAGCGAACCAGGATATCTTATTAACAGGGCTGTCCGGACAAAACATAAGAAACGCTGCTCAAAAACTCTGCTTTTTTTGCAGCTTCGTCTTCAGCAAATTCTATCATTTCCCGAGCTTCTTTCATTTCCTTTTTCCAATGATCCCTGTCGCGTCCTTCCAGGCTATCCTTCCTCACGGCAATCGCAAACTTTAACAAGGAAGCGACCACAAATTTTTCGACATCCTCGCTTGTTGGAAAAAATCTTGACGCAACCGACATCGCACTGTCCCACGTCTCGCGAAAACTACCGGCAAACCTGGCCGATCGAATAGAGTTAAATACATGATAGATAATAGATGAATCCGACACAATATCATCGTGATCTTTCAGATATTCGTCGACCTTGTTTCCTATGTCGCTTTCACCAAAATGTTTTTCAACTAATTCACAAAAATATGAATCCGGTTTTTTTGGATTTTCTTCTTCTGTTTCGTACAATTGTCGCGCCGCCTCGCTGGCCATTATAATTCCTCCCTTTCTGTTACTATATTTTAGTGACCTTTTTATCTTCTAATCGCATCTTTTAAGTATTTCTTTATAAGTTTTTTTGGAAGCAAAGAACATGCCAATACTTATTGGATAAACACTAGACTTCAACCTCCTGGTGTGAAAATTCCCGGGATTTCGCCGAAAAAAAATGAACCAAGAAACTAATTTTTTGCAATTATAGGAAAAAATAAGTGGTGTGAAAAATGGTA
>JAUVFC010000015.1 GCA_030594505.1 Desulfobacterales bacterium | reverse complement strand
CTGTGCGGTGACGACCAACGGCACCTCTGGGAACCAGACGTTCGGCATCACCTCTGGGACGTTGAACTGCGACCGCCCGGCGAATTTGGCCGCAAATAAAAAGCTCAATATCTTTGTGGCCGACAACATGGACAATCTGGCCAAGGATATCGCCAAAGGGAACGGCGAATATCTGAACACCTTGGCGGTCCTTATGGAAATACCGCAAGTGGAAAGAACGAGCTTCTATTCCATGCTTCAGACAAATTTTTCTCACATTTACACCTCCGGGACGGTCAGCAACATTGACGTCCTCAACAACATTGAAATCGTAATGTCATCAAGCTGACTGGTTCTTGTTTCATTGAAGTGTAGACAAAAGAGATATGGATTGCGAAAAAAGTTCATATCTCTTTTTTTTTTCATTCTCTCCCTTTTTTTCCCCTTACTTTTCGCTGTCCATGCTCAGGCGGAAAATCCGCCCTATCTCACCTTTCTCCTGGAGTCGGCGCGTCAAAAGGAGTTGCACAAAGACAGCTACTGGCATACCCTTTTGCATTATAAAAGAGGGCCTTTCGGGATAAGAAGTCTCGTTGACGATCCCGACTTTTTCCTCTCCGAGAATGGGAAATATAGTCCGCGGGCAGAGCTCGAAGCAACGATCAGGGCATTCTTTCAGGAAGACGATCAGACGACAAAGCATCCCGTATGCAGATTCATTGCCCGTTATGCCTGGATCAAGGAAAAATTGAATCTCAATCCGTCCGAACTTCTTGTTCCCGAATGCGCGCAGTTTGAAGAACTCATGAACGATATCAAACCGGAATCGGCCAGCCTTATTTTCCCGACCTCTCATATGAATAGCCCCGCATCCATGTTCGGACATACCCTGCTTACGATCGACACGGCGCACAAGAGCAAGCTCCTGTCCTACGCGATCAACTACTCCGCTGTGACCAATGAAACATTCGGCCCTATATATGCCGTTAAAGGTCTCTTTGGATTTTATGACGGTGGTTTTTCCGTTCTTCCCTACTATGCAAAACTGCAGGAGTACAGCGATGTGAATCATCGAGATATCTGGGAATATCCTCTCAACCTCAATCGAGAAGAAGTCAAGAGACTCCTGATGCATTTCTACGAACTCAATTCTATTTACTCTGACTATTATTTCTTTGATGAGAATTGTTCCTATAATCTCTTGTTCTTGTTAGATGCGGCACGGCCGTCTCTTGATTTGACGGATCAGTGTAAGTGGTGGGTGATACCGCTGGATACCATCAAGACAGTTATGAAAAATGCATTGGTCACAGAATCTGTCTACAGACCGTCCAAAACGACCAAAATCAAACACCTCGCGTCTTTGCTCCAGAAAAACGGCCGCAAAATGGCTCTGGACGTGGCCAAAGGACATCTCGAACCAAAGCGCATCCTGGAGCAAGGGATTTCAAACGCGGAAAAGATAACGGTTTGTGAACTCGCTACCGAATATCTTCAATATAAATATACAAAAAAGGCTCTAACAAAGGAGCCATATCTGGACCGCTTCCTGAAAACCTTGCAGGTTCGCAGTCTCCTGGGACCATCTGACGAAGAGCGATACCGAATTCCCGCCCCGGCGCCACCGGAAGAGGGACACCATTCCAACCGATTCAGTCTCGGGATCGGGCTGAAGGAAGACAAATTCTTCCAGGAAATCAGATACCGGCCGGCATATCATGATCTGCTCGACAACGACAAAGGATATATGGAAGGCGCACAGATCGTCTTCGGCGGTATGGCTCTGAGGTACTATTTCTCGGATAGAAGGCTTGAACTGGAGGATCTCGATATTATTGATATCGTCTCGATCGCTCCGAGAGACGAATTCTTCCGATCTATTTCCTGGAAGATAACAACAGGACTGACGCGAAAGGTCATGGAAGAGGGGGGAGACCGACTGGTCTATCAGCTCAATCCCGGCGGCGGATTCGCCTATAAGAACGAGTTCCTGGGACTCTGGTACCTCATGATGGAAACGGATCTCAATCTGGCGGGGACATTAAAAGAGGGATATGCAGCCGGGATTGGCGGTTCAGCAGGGGTTATCAAGGCTCTGACCAATTTCTGGAAGATTCGGTTTTTCACAAGAAACATCTGCTATAGGCTGGGCGACAGGCACAATGCCTTTGAAGCCGCACTTTTGCAAAATTTTACGCTTGGCACGAATATGAGTGTGACCGCGGAAATTTCGAGAAGCAAGGTTCGTCAGTTATATCAGACCGAAGCAAAACTCTTCTGGAATCTCTTTTTCTGAGTGAGGGAGCCTAAGGAATCAATCCCCAGGGAACATGGTTTGTGGTTTAAGGACAACATAAGAAAAGGGGCCGGACAAAGGATGACAAAGGGAATCTCCGTCCTGTTGGTTTTGATGATGGTCTCCCTGGCTAGTGCCGGAGAGGAAAAAATACCGGTGGTCCCCGGTTTGCCGGCAGAGGCATTCCGGTTGCTCGCCAAAAGCTCTTTAGACCCCTGCACTATCTGTGCCGAGGAGATGAGAGAAAAGGCCTTCCAAGTGCTCGACGGCGAATTCAAACCGGGGAAGGTGTTGAGGAGCAATAACGACTTCCAATTCATGCGCACCGATACAGGCGGCGAGAATAGGCTGGCGCTCACATCTTACCCCCCACCCCCAGGGGAAAGGCATGGGAAGGACCCCTCAGGAGAACAGAGGTATCTTACGCTACCCCTGTTGACCTTCAGGTTCCATACGGCCGAAAAGCATCTGGTAGGCATTTCCGTGAACGATTACACTGAAGAACGACTTGCCGGGGAATACCGGTCGGCTCCCGTCGGCGCCATCTTTGAAGGAACATTAAAAATCGTTGAGTATGGGTACGGAGATGGCCCGGCCTATGTCTATTATCCCGGCAGGAATCATGTTGAAGTCCACTGCATGATTTTGGACCTCAAACGTATCAACGAAGAGCAGGAGCAGTCGTTGCCTTAATATTGATGAGCCCTGCTTTCGCTATATTGTCCTTCATGGAATCACTGTAGGGAGCGATTTTGGGGGCTTCCAGCCAATGGTCGCATCAATATTATTTACTGCAAATCCTTGTTTGAGTGATTATTTGAAACGTCCTGGCAAGGGTGGAAGTGGGACATCCTATAGCCCTCCCATCAAGTCTGGTTAACGCCACTCAAAGCCATAGTGGAACCCCGTCTTATCACCATTACTTATCCTGAGAGATCCGGGAGTGAAGTTCTGTGGTGGTGGGGTAACAGAACCTGTGGCAGTCAGATTAATGTTTCCACTTACCCTATTACTCCAGGTGGAATCCCCAATTGAAAAGCCGGCGTCTCCCAATTCCGCTGAAAGTTCGTTGTCTGTGGGTTGTATCCAGTTGTTGTTTTGCTTTTTCCACCATTGCCACTCAATAGTAGTCACCTTGCCATTTGTATCCATTGTGAGCTTGACTGCAGGCATATACACATTATTCAAGTTGGCATCAATAGACCGGGATTGGACATCCTGGAAGGTAAAAGCTGTTGTCTCGACTGTTACTGTATAAGCGCCGGACGGAGGAGTGGCCGGGGTTACGGCGCTGCCGCCGCAATAAAAGTTTAAAGTTCTTCTATTGTCCTCAGTCACATTGTAACATTGGGGTTGGTTGTTTCCGGAATTTATGTCTTCCGGAGATTGTAAGGTGGCATTATCCCAGTTGAGGGAGGGTGTATCCGGGCAAACAGAAAAGTAATACATATACCCTTTATAGGTTATCCCATCCTTATTGCTCCAGTTGCCCTGGATAGAGCTAAATGTTTCACCTGTATCAAATTCATAGTCTATAGTTAGTTTAGATGCCTCGCGCTCACAACATTTACAACCGGTAATCATGGAAAACACAAATAACATCAAAACCAAACCCAGTACTACTCTTGTGCTTTTTTGCATGGTATTTCCTCCTCTTTTTTAGAGTTTTATATAAGCCATTTAACACAACAACGCTATACCGGTTCTCTTTATCATATAGAGACCTTTGCATAACTGCCATTATGAGCGTTGACGAGCGCAAGACCTTCTTTGATGCCGGTTTCCCTCAAGCATTCCTCAACATGGGGGTAATATTAAAGTCATATTTCCCTCCCCGGAAGGGGATAAAGAGGAGGGAGGATGTTTTTTTATTATACTTCCTGGAGTTGTTTTTTGCAACCGCCTTCAAGAGTAATTTAAAGCAAGGACTCTTCTGTGGTGACGCCTGCGGGTCGGACCAAGTTAAGCCTTTGAGTTTATGGTAAATATGCAGAAAATGTGCCTGGATTTAGGTCTTAGCGCCACTATTTTGGCCCCAAAAACGATGCGCTAAGCTCTGAAAACACCTACTTTTGGAAAGTTTATCCTTAAAAAGCAGAAGGTTGACTTGGTCCGACCCGGAGACACTTGTTTTTTGATTTGACTTTATTACGATACTTGAGATAAGAGTTTCATTTTTCTTTTAAAAATAGCATTTTTATATTAATACCGGAAAAGGAGAATACAAATAATGAATGAACGAGAATCTATCTTATTTAGCGGCGGCGTCAAAGGAACTGAGGCGGAGTTTGGCGCGAATGCCGAACGGTTCGGGATTCAAGAGGTTAACTTTACCTTTGAGGGACATCAGATTGTCAGGACCAGGGGAGTGCGTGTCCTCACCGATGAGGAACTCAAGAAGGGTGATGTAAGCCTCACATACGTTTCCAAGCTGATGCACCGCAGCTATCCCCGCACCCCCCTGTTTCGCAAGGTACTGCAGAGCATTTGGTATCAAGTGAATCAGGGCCAGGAAATATTTGTAGTGGGCAAAATAGTAGATGATAATACCGTCAAAGGAGGCACGGGCTGGGGGGCTGAATTCGCAAAAATTTGCAATAAACCTCTTTTTGTCTTCGATCAGGATAAGGATAGATGGTTGTCCTGGGCCAAAAATCAGTGGACCGGGATAGATGAACCCACAATCGGGCACAAATATTTCACGGGAACAGGCACCAGATTCCTTGAAGATAATGGACGGAAAGCAATAGCCGACCTTTTTGACCGTTCCTTTGGATAAAAAATGGAGAAGAGAAAATGAGTGAGAAAAATCCTGTTGTTGTTTTTGAGACAAGTGAAGGAAATTTTGAGGCAGAGCTTTTTTTGATAGAAAGTCCTATTGCCGCGGGAAATTTTAAAAAATTGGTTGAGAGCGGGTTTTATGATGCAATTAAGTTTCATAGAGTTATTAAGAATTTTATGCTTCAAGGTGGTGACCCTTTGTCTAAAGATGATTCTAAAAAAGATTTATGGGGAACCGGCGGGCCTGGTTACGCAATTGAAGATGAGTTTATTGAAGGATTGTCAAATGTGAGAGGAACATTTTCCATGGCTAACTCTGGTCCCCATAGTGGTGGGAGCCAGTTTTTTATTAACGTTGTAGATAATACATATTTAGATTGGGATAAGGGCTCTCCGAGGAGTAAACATCCTGTTTTTGGAAAAGTTGTAAGCGGAATGGATGTTGTTGATAAGATTTCAAACGTTGAAGCCGGCCCGGCAGACAGACCGGCAGAAGATGTTGTTATTTTGAAAGCTTATATAAAAAAGTGAATCCCGCTATAAGCGGGATCATATGGCAGTTGTGCAAAGGTCTCTAATTGTAGCCTTGCAAGACTCTCAGTTTACCAACTGAGAAACCGGGACAATCTCTACATCCTTTTTCAAATCGGAAAGCTCCGCTTTTAAAATAGAATATGTCAATCTGTGGGGATGAATAATTCCAATAGCAGATCCTCTTGACCGCGCGATACTTACCAGTTGTTTTATCTGCGCCCGTATAAAACTTGCCTCCTCCAAATGATCCAAAAAGACTTGCCGTTCGGCAAATCTCAGCTTTATACGCCTTGCAACCTTTCTGGCGCAGCTCCGGGTCGTGGTGCGGCTGTCCACAAAAAAAAGATCTCTCTCCTTCAGTAGCTTGAATACATATTGCATTCGCTCCGGGTCCTTTGTGAACTTAGACCCCATATGGTTGTTTACCCCTACAATATATGGAACTTCGTCCAGGTTTTCCTTGAGTTGCGCAAGGAGCATATCCATATCCATGGAGGTCAGCAGGACCCCTTCTCCCGGATTGACGTTGGGGTATTCCATGGGTTCCATCGGAAGGTGAAGCATAACATCCCGGCCCTTTTCGTGGGCAATGGATGCGATCTTTTTCCTGCATGGACTAAATGGAAAGATGGAGACAGTGATCGATGCGTCAAGCGACAGGAAATCAAGGGCTATTTGTTTGTCATATCCTACGTCGTCAAGAATAAGAGCTACTTTTGGGAGTTTTTTGGGAACAGGTGGCGGCAGTTTTTTTAATCCCTTAAAAAAAAGGAGGTGATGGGTTGGATGCTGGTCAAGACTGACATGGACGATGACAGGGTAACGGCAGTCCGATGCAATATGAGAGATAGCGCCGGGCATATTCTTGGAAAGGTGACTGTCAAATATTGTCTGTATATCTGCTTTAGACGGAATTTTCCGAGGCCGAATCTCTAATACGGCGAAGTTCCAATGCAGATCTTTTGAGCGCCTCTCACAAACGGATTGAAACTCTACATCGTCCACGGACACACCAAGCTCTAACAGGCCGGCATATATCGCCCGATCAAGATGTTTTAACCGAACCTCGAAATCGTCAGATGGATATATCTCAAATGGCGGGGACTTTTGAGGAAATTTGTTTCCCTCAAAAAGGGGCTTTGCAAGAAAATACGCGCCGGTTGCCACGCACACGCCAAGCGCAAAAAAAAGAATTGTCCGGAACGATTTTTTTTTACTGGATTTCCTGCTTCGTTGAGCTTTCCCGCGCGCGGTTTTAGACACTTGTTTTTTTATAAAAGACTCCCTATGAGGCTGTTGCTTGTTACTGGATACTGCTTACCGGTTACTCGTCACTCACTTCTAACATCTGACTTCTAATTTCTCATCGCCATTATTGCTGATACGACATCTTTGAGAAAATATCCCAACTGGTCAATATCTGTAAGGCCTGCCTTACCTGATTGTCCCGTGCCAACAATTTCTCCGCAGCCGTTTTATCCTTATTGGAGCCCTTTGATTTAGAGGGCTTAATCGCTTTATCGTTTCTAATATGGTGTTTCAGATCCTTCTCCTTGATATGGTTTTCTTCTTTTTCCTTTGGAAGCTCTCTGGCCTTTATTTCGATATCGGGAGTAATGCCTCGAGCCTGTATGGAACTTCCACTGGGAGTATAATAGCGAGCGATTGTCAATTTAAGGCCGGACCCGTCTCTCATCGGCTCTATAGCCTGGACCGAACCTTTTCCAAAAGACTGTGTCCCCGAAATAAGCGCACGCCCATGATCTTGCAGGGCCCCTGCTACAATTTCCGCAGCGCTGGCGCTTCCGCCGTTAATAAGGACAATAATGGGATAGGTCCGTTTTACTTTGTCAGGATGAGCCATATAGACCTTATTGTGTGCCTTAAACCGGCCTTTAATAGATACAATAGAGCCCTTTTCCAAAAAGAGATCCGCAACCTTTACTGCCTGATCTAAAAGCCCTCCCGGATTGTGACGTAAGTCCAAAATCAAACCCTGCAGAGGGACCTTCCTTGATTCCAGTTTCTTTAAAGCCTTTCCCAGATCTTCTGTGGTCTTGTCTCTGAAATTTGTAATACGAATATATCCATAACCATCCTTAAGAGAAAAAAAACGAACACTTTTCAAAGGTATGATGTCACGTATAATGGTGAAATCCCGTGGTTTTTCCAACCCTTCCCGAATGATCGTAATGATTACTTTACTCCCCTTTGGTCCACGCATCTTTTTGACCGCCTCTTCAAGGGCCATGTCCATTGTATTTTCACCGTCCACCTTGATGATTTTGTCTCCCGCTTCAATCCCCGCGCGAAAAGCAGGGGTTCCCTCTATGGGTGAAATTACCGTAATGATTCCTTCCACCTTGGTAATTACGATTCCGAGTCCTCCGAATTCTCCGTGTGTGTCAATTTGAAGTTCTTTGTAGGCATCCGGCAAAAGATAAGAAGAATGCGGATCAAGGGTGCTGATCATTCCCTTAATTGCCCCTCTAATAAGTTCTTTCGAATCCACGGAATCCACATAGTTTTTCTCCACGATATCCAACACGTCTGTAAACATTCTCAATTCTTTATAGGTGTCATCCGTGCCGGCTGCCAGCTTTTTATGAAAACCGCTGTCTGCTAAAATGAGAGCGAAAAAGATCAGGACAGACCATAAAATTGTCCTTCTTTGTCTTGACTTGGTCATGCAACCCCCTTGTTTTGCGGTACTCCGCAATTTGGAACAAGATTGTGTTGAAATCATAATTGGACACTTCGTAAAAGATCTCTCTAACTTATCGACACTTTTTACGGAACTATCAGTAATATATATTATATTAAAGAAGTGGGCAACTTTTTTATCATTTTTTTAGCCCCTCCTGCGTTTTTTGAACTTCTTTGCCTTGTTCAACCATGCTATAGGATTTGTCGGTTTGCCATGATGGCGAATTTCAAAATAAAGCCCGGGGCCTTTAAGCGATCCGGTATCTCCTACTATCCCGATGATTTCGCGGCCTTTTACAAGGTCTCCCACTTTCCTGGAAAGGCTCAAAGCATGCGCCGAAAGGGTATAATACCCCTCGCCGTGATCAATAATAATGATATTTCCGTATCCCTTGAACCACCCCGCGTATATTACCGTTCCGTTATAAACCGCACGAATGGGCGTCCCTTCCTTTGCCTTAATGTCGATACCGTTTTGAAAATGATATATATTAAATGTCGGGTGCTTGTGCCTCCCAAAAGAGGTTACGATGGGACCTGCCACCGGCATTGGGAGACGACCCTTTTGAGCTGAAAATAATGGAATTCCTTTTGTTGCTTTTTTGCTTTTTGTTTTTGCGGCTCGTTCAAGTTTTCTTATGGCATCATTGAGCCGGCGAGAAACTTCTCTTAACTCCTTAAGCGCCGCACGGGCTGATTCCTTTTTATTGTGAACATGGGCAAGAAGCTTCGTACGCTTCCTCTTTTCGGCTGCAATGGTGTGCTGTTCCGCTAAACTTTTTGTCTTAATCTTTTTAATATCGTTATGGCGATTCTCAAGAGATTTTGTTAATGAACTTAATTCCTCGTTCTGTTTTTGGAAATTATTCCATACCTGGAAATCGTAGGATAAAATGGTCTCAAGGGCGTGATAGCGCTGCCAGAGGTCAGTAAAGGATTGAGCGGAAAACAGAATGGGGACGACTCCAAGCCGACCAAGTTTGTAGTAGGCAATCAGGCGTTCTGCCGTATGTTTTTCCAAAACTTCAAGTTTTTTTGTAAGTCGTGCTCTTTCTTGTTCGTTTTTTGTTATCAGCGTTTGTATATATGATTCTTCGGAAAGAAAATTTTTCAGGCGACAATTAGCCCGGTCAATAGTCCGGTCAAGGGTGTCTAATTCCGAGAGAAGTCTCCGTTCCTGTCGGGTAAAGGTTTTTATCTCATCCTTTTTTTTTCGTATCTTTTGTTGAACATTTTTTGCTTTGCCGCGATTATTTTTAATGTTTGCAGTTACGTCACCACGCCTACTTTCCGACAAGGATGGCTGCACATACACTAAACTTGCCAGCAGGCACACGAAAAAGATCAGGATCAGACCTTTAAAAATTTTTTTAATGAAAGACAACTTCCGAACCATCCTACTAACATCCCCAAAACGACAACCATTGCCATCAGGTCTTTGGATAAGAACCTGACATGAAAATATGTCAGAGGCAACTCCGTAAGGCTTATCCTGGAAACAAAAACCGAAAAAAGAACATACAAAATACCCAGGCTGACCAATCCTCCCAGCAATCCCTGCAGAAGGCCTTGTATATAAAAAGGTATCTTTATAAAAAGTTTTGTCGCTCCTACCAGCTGCATAATTTCCAGTTCTTCCCTCTTGGCATAAAGCGTTAATTTGATTGTATTGGAGATGATAAAAATTGCGATAAACAGCAAAAGCCCTCCTAATATAAAACCTGCCATTTTAAAAAAACTAAGGAAGACCAGGAATCGATTCAGCCACGCCTGTCCATACTGAGCATCAGGAATATCTTTAAGTTCTCTGATCCGGTCAACCAATCCGTTGATAGATTTTTGATCATGAAAAAACGGGTTCAGACTAATTTCGAACGAGGCCGGAAGCGGGTTCTCCCGCAATCCATCCAGTACCCCTCCTTGGTGCCGCATCTGAGATCTCAAACGGAGAAGCGCTTCGTCTGCGGAAACAAAGACTACTTCGTTCACTCCATAGAAGCCCCTGAGTTGTTTCTGCAAAAGATCTATTCGTTCCTGATCCACCCCTTTCACAACGTAGGCTACAATCCGTATATCTTCTTGCCATGAACCGACCAGGTAGTTCACATTTGCAAAAATAATGATAAAAGTGGCCCATATCAATAATACCAATCCAATGGTTCCTACAGTTATAACATGCAGAAATCTATTGTTCCTGATATCCTGTAACGCTCTTTTGAAAAAAACCGATATGCGCATGATGATTGGCGATTGGCGATTGAAGATTGATGATTGATGATTGAAGATTGTCTGGAATGATATTTATAGATGCCCCATCCTTAAATCGTCAATTGTCAATCATCAATCTTCATTTTTTTTATCCGTCCTTTATTCAAAAAGATTACCCTGTCGTTAGACTGTGAAACAAGCTCACGGTCATGCGTCGCAATAAGCACAGTAGCGCCTCGTATATGAAGTTGTCGCAGTAAATTCAATACGATTTGAGAAGAACCGGCATCCAGATTTCCTGTGGGTTCGTCCGCAAGAAGGATCATGGGCTCGTTCACTACAGCCCTCGCAATAGCAATACGCTGCTGTTCTCCTCCGGAAAGATAGGGGGGAAAAGAATTTGTTCTATTCTCCAGTCCTACCATCCGTAGGACGTATGAGACCTTTTTGCGAATATACTTCTTATCATGGGCGGTCACTTCAAGTGGGAGGGCTATATTTTGAAATACCGTCTGTGTATCGATGAGCTTGAAATCTTGAAATACAACACCTATCTTCCGCCTCAAGAAAGGGAGTCGCTTGCTGGTTATTCGCTGAAGGTTAACGCCATCTATGAGAATTTGACCTTTGGTTGCCCTCTCGCCCAAATAGAGAAGTTTCAGGAGTGTGGTCTTCCCTGCCCCGCTCGGCCCGTGTACAAAAATGAATTCTCCCTTTTGAATATGCAGACTGATATCCTCCAGCGCATTGCGCGCCCCATAGCTTTTGTAAACATGAAATGTGCGTATCATTACTATAGATTTTAAGATAATGTGTAGGGACGCAGATTTACGCAGATAGCCGCAGATTAAAAAAATCCTGAAAATCAGCGTTCATCTGCGTCCAAAATCTTTTTCTTGAATGCTATATTTTCTCTTCTCTAAGACTTCAAGCACAGCTCGTTCTATATCCTCAGGCGTCAATCCGAAATATTCTAATAGCTCATTCGGTTTTCCGGATATCCCGAAACAGTCCTGTACGCCTATCCTCTTGACAGGAACATGGCACTCTTCTGAAACCACTTCAGCAACAGCGCTCCCTAAGCCACCTATGATGGAATGCTCTTCTGCCGTGACAATGCCGCCGGTCTCCTGTGCGGCTTTAACTAAAATGGCGGTGTCAATAGGCTTGATGGACGACATATTAATAATTCGCGGACGGATCCCTCGTTTCCCAAGGAGATCGCCTGCTGCAAGCGCTTGACTCACCATAAAGCCGCAAGCCACAATGGTTGCGTCCGTTCCTTCACGAATGACATCGCCTTTGCCGATAGTAAACGTATAGGTGTTATCGTAGAGGACCGGAAAATCTATACGAGAACTTCGAACATAAACAGGACCGTTATAGTCAACCACTGTCTCCAGCACCTTGCGCATCTCAGTCGCGTCGGCAGGGACAATCACCGTCATGTTCGGCAAGACACGCATCAGGGCGATATCTTCAATTGATTGGTGAGAACCTCCGTCTTCTCCAACCGTGATCCCGCCGTGGCTTGCCACGATTTTAACATTCACTTTGCTGTAAGCGACAGACTGCCTGATGGGCTCCCATGCCCGGCCCGTTGCAAATATAGCAAAGGTACTGGCAAACGGAATTTTGCCGGCCACCGCAAAGCCGGCCGCGGTACCGATCATGTCCTGCTCAGAGACCCCTATATTAAAAAATCGGTCAGGGAACTTTTTAGCAAAGACCTTAGTCTTGGTAGATCCGGAAAGATCAGCATCTAATACTACAATATCTTTATATTTTTCTCCAAGGAGGGCCAGGGTTTCCCCATATTGCCCCCGAATACTCTTTTTCTCCGTCAATGTAATCTCCCCTTTATAATTTTTTGTGTCCGAGCTCCTTCAACGCCTGTTCTAATTCTTCATCGTTGGGGGCGGCCCCATGGTATTTCACCTTGTTTTCAAATATTGAAACCCCTTTTCCTTTAACGGTCTTGGCGATGATAATAGTCGGTTTCCCATTGACCTCCTTAGCGGCTTCAAATGCATCCAGGATCTCTTCAAACCGATGGCCATCAATGTTAATCACATGCCAGCCGAACGCCTTCCATTTGTCGGCAAGGGGTTCGATGCTCATAATCTCTTCAACAGCCCCGTCAATCTGGAGACCGTTCCGGTCAAGAATGGCACACAAATTGTCTATCTTGTAATGCGCCGAGGTCATGGCTGCCTCCCAGACCATACCCTCCTGGACCTCACCGTCCCCCAAAAGGACATATGTTCTGGCGTCACTTTTGTTCAGACGGAGTCCCAGGGCTATGCCATTGGCTATGGAAAGCCCCTGCCCCAGAGAACCGGTTGAGATTTCCACGCCGGGCGTTGACTTGGAATCAGGATGTCCTTGAAGCATGCAACACATCTTTCTCAAACGACACAATTCCTCGGCCTTGATATAGCCCAGGCGGGAGAGCACCGCATAATAGAGGGGCGCGGCATGCCCTTTGGAAAGCACGAATCGATCCCGGCCCTCCCAGTTTGAGTCTTCGGGTTTATGACGAAGCTCTGTGAAAAAAAGCGCTGTCACAAGATCCGTGGCAGACAGAGACCCTCCGGTATGACCTGAACCGGATTGATGAAGCATCTTGAGTATCTCAATTCGAATCTGTCTCGCCTCCTCAGGCAGACGTTTGAGCGCTTCTTCGCGACTCCACTGCATCGAGATACATGTCTTTGAATTGTTTGAATCAAGCAAGTTATATAAATCCTCCCATCTCTATTTGAGACCTTTGCATAACATGACATTTTTTCGTCAGGCAAGAAAGGGGAAAATTTTAACCGGAGGTCCGCCTTCGGCGGATCGAGGATAGCGCTAACGCTTCACTCCGTGCAAAATTTGTAGCCTGACGCCGCATCACGGGGCACGAAGTGAAGCGTCAGCGCTCATATGGCAGTTATGCAAAGGTCTCTATTTTATTTCATTCATACCTTATCACTTCAATACCCACGGCCCTGTACAGCTTGGCCTTTGCAATATTATAAGCGCTTAATGCATTGTAATAATTTGTTTCTGTTTCGGAAAGGAGCGTCCTGGCATCGAGCACGTCCGTAGATGTGGCCACCTGTTCCTTGTATCTCGCTTCATTCATCCTCAGGTTTTCCTGTGCCTGCTCAACCGCCTTCTTTACGGTAAAGATGTTCTTTTCCGATTCTCTCAGTTTGAGATATGCTTTTTTGACCTCGAGCCGGATGTCATCTTCAGCCTGCTTCCTTTTCTCTTTGGCCTGAGCCAAAAAACTCAGTTTTTCCCTGACTCCGTGCCGGGTCTTTCCCCACTCCCAAAAAGTCCAGTTAGCCGACAGCATAACATCCCAGGACTCCGGATCAATAATGCCCTCGCTTCCCTCCATGTCCGGATTGTTGCCAAGTTTATTATAACTCCCCCGGAGATTGACCTCGGGCATATAGTCCTTTCGGGCCAGGTGGACATTTCTTTCCCCAATCGCTACCTGCAAATCCGCCACCTTTAGTTCCGTTCGATTTTGTTTGGCTGTTTCCCGGCACGACTCATAGCTTTGAGTAACAGGTTTATAGGTCAGAATGTCTTCCAAAACCACCGGCGCGTCGATAGAACGGCGAAGGAGGGTATTGAATTCCGCCCATGCCACCTGAAATCTATTTTCCGCCGCTACCAATTCCTGTTTTGCGTTGGCCAGCTCAACTTCGGCTACAAGAAGGTCGTTTTTCGGCGTCATTCCAACCTCGTAAAAATTTTTTGCTATCTTTTCATGGGCGGCAAGCCGCGTAACCGCATGTTCCGCCACACGCCAAAGCCGCTCTGCCTGTAGCACGCCAAAATATAACTCTTTAGTCCGCAATATTATATCCTGTCTGATCTGCTCCAGTTCGAACCGGGAGACATCCAACTCCAGGCCGGCCACCCGATACTTTGTAATCAGATTAAATCCCTTAAAAACAGGCTGATTCACAGTGACGGAAAATTCATAAAGATCCTGTGGCCTGAAAATCACAGCTTCATCCCGTCTGGTATATGAATAGCCGGAGCTGAATTTCGGCAAAAATTCCGCGAATTGTCCTTTTTCCCTTTGCCTGGCAGCCTTGACCCCTTCCAGGGCGGAGTGAATAGCAGTGTTCACTTCAAGGGCTTTACGTATACTCGATTCAAGGGTAAACGTTTCAATTGATTCCTCAGCGCCGGCAGGACACGCAAGACAAAAGAGCGTAACAATGAAGAGCATGAAGTCGGCTCGTAGTGCGAAGATCTTTTTGCCACTCCCTGTCATTAACGGCATTTTCATGTCGTTTCCCAAATGAAGCATGATGATCTCGTAAAAAGTCTTTTATGAACGACTTTGAGCATTTTTGGGAGAAAAGCACTTGAGATGTTCAGCGTTAAAAAAATCTAACTGTTTGAGGGCGTTAGCCCGAGTTTTAGAATTTTAGCTGAACGTCTCAAGTGCGCCCAAAATGCTCATGAAGTGAACAAAATGGACTTTTTATGAGATCACCATGCATAATAACATAAAATTATTGATTGACCTCCCCCGGTAAAATTGTTATTTTGCTGTCACGAGCATGAGGAGGGCCGACCGGTTTTTCTCGCTCAAGGCCTTTGCTGAATCCTTTTTTAAAAAGGGCTTCTTCCGGTTCGGCGAAGGCCTTTTTTTTATGATGACTTTAAATAAGGACAATCCGGGCCGGAGTCCAGATTAATAAATACTATAAAAATATCTCCATTGCAACCAAATAACTGGAACGCACCTTGGAGGCTGTCCGAGAATTCTGATCCTGCTGCAAAAGAGTGAGAAACGGACCAAATTCCCGCAAGTTTTCGTCAAATAGGCCTGCTATTCTCCTCAAATTTGCGAAAATTTTTTATCGTTCTCACTCCTTTTCGTTACGGACAT
>JAUVFC010000067.1 GCA_030594505.1 Desulfobacterales bacterium | reverse complement strand
TTCGATATCTAAAAGGTCTCTGTAGCCGGCGGTCCCGAGTTTGAACTTTTCGGCCCAGGCAGAAAGCCTGTATTTTTCAACAACATTATTATCAACAACAATTCTCTCTTCATGGCAGGCGTAGGGAGTGAACATGTTAAGCTCCTGTTAGATTTTGTTAATATTAATTGTTTACACAGGTTGTACAGATATACCCTCATGGGGGTTACGGGTTGCGAGTTGCGAGTTAAAAAAGGAACGCAATGAAAAATTATAACGAGTTAGGTAGCACAACAGTTACACAAAACGAACAGATTCATTCAATACGTAGTGACAAAATGGAAATAAAACCCGTAACACGCAACCCGTAACTTTTGTTAATAATATTATTATACCATGAATACGTCCTTCCGTCAGTCAGTATTTGTCCATCAGTATTTGTCCGTGATAATCCCCTTTTTATTTTGACATTTAAGGGAACTTATAGTAATCATTTAATATAATTTTTTGCAACTTGTCAGGTTCAAAGTTCAGGGGTTAAGGCTATACGAATGCGGAATTAATTCGGTTCTTGCAACAAAATTTTCAGGAAGCTCTATGCTGCCTTGAATAGAGCAAGGCCCGCAACCGTGAACCCTTGAACCGTGAATCCTGAACCCCTAACCTTGAACCTGAGTAACATATTTTTTGGTGGAGTTTTCATGCTCATCTTAAACCATCCTTCACAAGCCACGGAAAAAAAGATCGACCGGATCATCAACCGGGGCCTTAGTTTCAGGGCAAAGGATGAAAAAACGGTTGCAAGGATTTTGGCCGATATTAAAAAAGACGGTGACAGGGCGCTCATCTCGTACGTCAACCGCTTTGATGCACCGGATTTGAAACGGGACGATCTGCAGGTCACCCGAGCAGAAATTGCCGCTGCCAGGCGCAAGGTAAGCCGGGCATTTATGCAGAGCCTCAGACTTGCCGCCCGGCAAATCAAAGACTTCCATAAAGAACAGCGGGAGAAATCATGGATCACCACCGACCCATCAGGCAAGATATTGGGACAGCTCGCAAGGCCGGTTGACGCCGCCGGGATTTATGTCCCTGGAGGCCGGGGAGGGAAAACCCCGCTGGTCTCTTCTGTCCTTATGGGGGGAATACCTGCAAAAATCGCGGGTGTCGAAAAGATCTGTCTTGCAACACCACCTACGAAAACCGGCGATATCAACCCACATCTCCTTGTCGCGGCAGAACGGGTCGGAATCGATACGATATTCAAGGTCGGAAGCGCGTGGGGAATTGCCGCCCTTGCTTACGGAACCGAAACAATACCACAGGTAGATGTCATTGTCGGGCCGGGCAATATATATGTAACCCTGGCAAAAAAAATGGTTGCCGGCACAGTGGGAATCGACATGATAGCGGGGCCAAGTGAGATACTTGTAATTGCCGATGACACAGCAGAAGCGGAATATATAGCAGCCGATCTCCTTTCACAGGCCGAACACGACCCGCTTGCCTCTTCTATACTGATTACCACCTCAAATACTGTAGCTCGGGAAGTAGATGATGCTATAAAAAAACAGCTCGCACAACTTCCTCGAAAAGAGATCGCCGAAGCATCCCTTAAAAAATTCGGGGCGCTCATCGTCGTAAAAAATATCGACGTAGCTTTTGAGCTTGCCAACAGGATCGCCCCTGAACATCTTGAGTTGCAGCTTGACGACCCCTTCCGGTACATCGGAAAGGTCCGCAACGCCGGAGCGCTATTTCTCGGAAAGTACACGCCGGAACCTGTGGGGGACTATGTGGCCGGCCCCAATCATGTCCTTCCGACCGCAGGCACCGCCCGCTTTGCCTCAGCCCTTTCAGTGAATCATTTTATTAAAAAGACCAGCCTGATTTATTATCCGGCAAGTGTTTTAAAAAAAGAGGCGGGACATATTGCAAGGCTTGCCGAAATCGAGGGCCTTGGGGCACATGCCAATTCGGTGAAAATACGGGTGAAGAAAATGAATTGAAGACTTTTTGCAAGACACTCTATAATCATTTACAGTCAGCCTTAGGAATAAGGATAAAACAAGACCACATAAACCACGAAGGACACGAAGAAGCACGAAGTTTGAAAGTGGTAAAAAAAACAAAAAGAAGTTATTTAATTTTCGTTTCTTAGCTATTCGAGTATAACATAGATCCTGTAATGCATAATATGTTAAGGTACCTACAAGGTAAAAAAAATCGCCTCTCCCTCCTGTTCCTTTCTCTCTTTATCTGCTCCTGTCTTTATTCATGTGCATGGCTGCGTCACCTCGGAAAAGAACGACAGGTCATCCGTATGGAGGTGACCGCATATTGTGCCTGTAAAAAGTGTTGTGGATGGAAGCGCAAATTGGGATGCTGTCTCATGCCGGCGGTCTATGCCTATGGTCCGAACGAAGGGAAATCTAAACGAGTAGGAATCACCGCGGACGGCACAAAGGCGAAAAAGGGGACAATTGCGGCAGACACCTCTTTATTCCCTTTCGGAACAGAGATGTATGTTCCCGGGTACGGGTGGGGCGTGGTCCACGATCGGGGGAGGGCAATAAAAAATTATCACATTGACATATTCTTTAGGGACCATGACGATGCCATGAAATGGGGCCGAAAATGGCTCGATGTTGTGGTGATTAGAAATTAAATTTTACTTTACCTCAAGCGCCAATACGGCCACATCATCCTCAAAACTATCACAGGTATGGCTAAGCGCTTTACGACAGATCAGTTCGGGGACCTCTTCTATCCGTCGATCCGTGCACTGCGACAACTCCAAACCCAATACAATAGTGTCCAGCGGCTCCGCTCCACAATTGCACTTGTTTTGGGTCAGCCCGTCGGTGTAAAAGAGGAGCCTGTCCCCGCTTGTAAGCGAAACACTCTGCTCCTCATAGGTTGCGTCCGGGATCATACCCAGGAAGAAACTCTCCTGTTGGAGAGGCTCGACCTTTTCAATTCCCTTTCGCAAATGAAGAGGAAATGGATGGCCGGCATTGGCAAAAATAAACTTTCTGGTCCTCAGGCAGAGGACCCCGCAAAAAGCGGTAACGTGGGCGCCGTCTGAAAGATTTACACAAAGGTCGCGGTTCAAGGCCTGCAATAATTTTGCGGGATCGCGCCAGAACGCTTCGTGACTGGTCAGGGTTCCCACAAACATAGCGCTTACCAGGGCGCCTATCACACCACTGCCTGAAGCATCGGCTATGATAATGAACACCTTGTCCCCACCAATCTCTTTTACAGTAAAGAAATCCCCACCAACCATCAGACGTGGGATATACGCAGACGCAAATCTTACACCTTCTATCTCTGAAAGATCAGACGGTAAAAGACTATGCTGAAATATAGCGCCTCTTTCCACAGATTTCATAAAAGCCTGGTTGAGTTCCTTATGTTCTGCTGCCAGAGAAAGGAGATCACACTCGGGGTGGTTGCAAGTACTTGACAATTGTCACCTCGTTTCCGGTATCATTATATACAACTTTGTCCATATAGAGCCTTGTCATAAATATCCCTCTACCACTGGCCGCCATCAAGTTCTTGGGATCTCCCGGATCCGGCAAACCTCTCCAGTCAAATCCTTCACCTTGATCGCAAATAGTGTATACGACTTTTTCCGGGTCAAGCTCATAGCGTATCATTACTTTCCTCTCTTTATAAGGCACGGCCTGAGCCCTGTGCTCATAAAGCTCTTCGAGTGTCCCGCCTTGGAGCGCTTTCTGTTTTTCTTCGTAGGTAATATTCAGGTTGCCGTGTTCAATGGCATTGGTAATCATTTCCAGAAGTCCTGTTTGTACTGACTCAACGTCAGAGGAAAAATAGGCTGTTGCCTTAGTTAACTCATGAACAATCGAATATATCAAATTAAGATCGTTTCCTGTTACTACGGTCTTGATCTCGTGTGCTAATTTCTTGTAATCAAACTCATTATGACTTCGGCTGCGGATAAAGTCCGCCAGTACGCCAATGGAATATATAAAATCTGACATCTCAATCGGCTTTTTGAAATAATTGCTGGCCCCGTTTCTAAGCGCCTTGATCGCCAGTTCTTCAGAGCCGTATCCGGTCATAATGGCTACACAGGCTTCCGGGGATTTTTCTTTAATCCGTGTGAGGAGTTCGAGTCCGTCCATGTCCGGCATATTAATGTCCGTAATGACAATGGCGGGATTTTCGTGACGAAACACTTCCAGGGCTTCCGTCCCGTCCGGCGCTTCAATCGGGTGATAACCATGGTGAAGCAACATACTGGTTATGACACTCAGCACGTGGGACTCATCATCTACTACTAAGATCTTAAGACCGTTTCCGTGCATTCCCTACCTCGTATTCATCCAGAACTGGTAGATTTTACCCTACATTCATCATATTAAGAATCCTGGTTTCTCCCAAAAGTTTCCTCAGCTCATCGCTAATTTCGGTGAGCACCAGCCTCCTTCCCGCACCGCTCATCTTCTGATGAGACGCAACAATTACTCCTAATGCGAGAGAGGAGATTTTTTTGACATCTTGAAGGTCAATGGTGATTTCTGAAAATCCACTATCTACCAGCTTCATCAATTTTTCGGAAAATTCGTCCCAATCCCTCAAGCTTGAAATGTCCTCCTCGATCTTAAGCACTACCTTCATTTTTATCCTCCCGAGTTTGGTTAAGGTTATGATCTAAACCAACCGTTCAATAGCCTCCCCGATCTTCTCCATATCAAAAGGCTTTGTAATAACGTAATCAATACCGCCTTCTGAAAGGCTTTCCAGATTTTCTCCGTCAGACCATCCGGTTACCATCACCACCGGCATTCCCGGACAAGTTTCGTGTAGCTTTTGCATAAACTCCAAACCATTCATGAGTGGCATCGACCAGTCCACAAATGCAAGGTCAAAACTTTTATCTTTTGCAATCTTCAGCGCCTCAACGCCATCTGCCGCGCCGGTAACCTGATGTCCCAACTTCACTAATAATCTGGTGAGAAGATTTCTCACCGGACCTTCATCCTCCGCCACCAGGATTTGGCAGGTTTTTTTCTTATCCGCGGTCTCTTTATCCTCTTTTTCATAAATAACCCTTTCAGGAAGGGATGCCGAGTCGGCGATCGGAACTGTCACCACCACCGTAGTCCCCTTCTCTGGCTTACTTTCAATCGTAAGCGTTCCGCCAAGATCCCGAACGATCCCTGAGGCAACAGTTAGACCCATACCTACGCCCACTGTACTCTTTGTCGAAAAGAGGGGTTCCGGCGCTCGGAAGCATGTAGCTTCGTCCATGCCGCTCCCCTCATCGCGAATCGCAACTCTTACGAAATCCCCGTTGCCTTCTGTTACAAGCGAAGTGCTGACCCGGATCTTGCCGGAACAGGTCATTGCTTCAATCGCATTCAATAAGATATTTTTAAAAACAGTCTGATAATCTTGTCTACTTCCTCGGGCATGGGGTACGTCAACAGATTCGAAGACGATATCGAGATCGATCCCCTTTTTTCGCATCTCGTCCTTCCACACAGGGCGAAGTATCTTTACCGCCAGTTCCAACACAGGAATTATGCTCGTCTTTTCATCAGAGAACACCCCGTCATCCTTGGGAAAATGCTGCATGTCACTCACCAACTGAGCCATTTCGTTAGCTCTTTCATGGATTTCGTCCAGCGACGATTTGGTCTCTTCCTCCGAGATAAGGGATGGATTCATAAGGAGCAATTGGACATTCCCCTTGACTGTGGCCAATAAGTTATTGAAATTGTGGGCGATACCCCGGCTGATGTCGGCGATTGTCTTATATCTTTCGGATCTTATAAACTTTGCTTCCATGCGCTTCAGGTTGGTGATGTCCTGAAAGACCTCGATACACGACACATTTCCGTCTGCGTCTTTCATCGGCGCCACCCAAATGTTGAACATACGACCATGAATATCAACATTATCAAGCTTCATTGTTTCGCCAGTCTTAAACACCCGTTCCAGCATACAATTCGAACATGGTTCGGATAGGCCGTGCAAAAGCTGGTAGCAATGCATTTCAGACGAAGAAGCCCCAAAAACTTTAGTAGCATGCTCGTTCATAAGTAACACACGATGGTCCATGCTGATCACTGCCACAGCCGTCCCCGTTGCTGATATACCGGAAAAAAGCATCTCTAAACGCGAACTCTCTCTTTCCAGATCCCTTGTCCGCTCCCTTACCCGCTCTTCCAAAGTAGCATATGATTCAGAGAGACGCTCGGCCATCCGATTAAATTCCTCTGCCAGCGTCTCCACCTCATCCCCGGTAGGCACCGTTATACGTGTGTCGAGGTCTCCTTTGCCTATTTTGACAGCCGCATCCTTCAGGTTGATAATCGAACTTGAGATCTTCTTGGATATGTAAAAGCCCGAGGAACCGGCAACCAGAAACATAAGGAGCGCCAATCCAGTCGTCATGGCCACTGTATTTCGAAGAGACTTTGATGCCAGTCTGTTGGCCTCCAGGTGCTGCTCGATCAGGGACGCATTTGCGGCTTTAATTATTGCAAGCAACTCTTCTTCGCGCGGGTGCCACATTTCATGCAGCCTTCCCTTTTTGCTCAATCCTACCCCTCCACCCTTACGATACTCTTCTTCTATGCGCCAAAAATCTCGCTCCAGCCCGTGGTGCGCCGAGGCAATGTCGTTCAGAGGATCTTGCAATTCAGGTACTTCCGATTGCAAAAGATGGAGTTTGTTTCTAAAGGTCTTCCCGGCCTCCCCGAATTTCAGGACGTCCTTTTTATCTCCCAGAAAAAGAAAATGCATCCCGTGATCAATCTGGTGCGCCGCAATCGATCGTAATTCTCCAAGTCCCAAGAGCGCATGGTCGGTCTTTTCCATGGTCTGGTTGATGTCACGTACACGATAGATACCGTGCAAGCCCAGATAACCGACCAAAACGATTAATATAGAAACAAAAAAGAATCCAATGCCTAATTTTTTAGCGATAGACAGTTTCATCTAACCCGGTATACCCTCTCTTCCTGTTTGCCAATTTATTAATGTTGCTATAAGTATCGGTCTGTGCTGAAAAATTTTGAACATAAAAAACTTGATCTTGCCATATTAAGATAAAATTTGTTTTCTTTTTAATAAGATATTGTTATAATGTTATTAATCTTGCAAAAACGAGGTGATATTATGGCAGACAGCATATTCTTGGGACAAAGATGGATTCGGGAACGGATTTCTGAATATTCCAAAGGACAAAAGACAATCGCCCCTTTACAAAACAAGTCAATTGTCTTTCCTGAAAAACTTTATCTCGCAGGCTTGATGCATATCTACACCGGAACGCTTTCCCTTACGGAAATTGCCAGGGTGGTCGGCGTCCCTTTGAAAGAATTCACATTCTGGAGAACCCAAATCGACTTTATGGTCCTCGTCGATGCGGCGAAGGTCAATTTTTCAAACTATTTCAAAGGAAACATTCTCATTAATGAATATGAGCCGGACCAGTATCGGTCTATTGCAGCGGAATATTCTCTGTTCGACGAGCAAGTAAGAACCCAAATACGTGCCCCCCTATTTCAAAAGATGAAACATTTGGCCAATTCAATATCCAATTATAATAAGGTTAAACTAAAAATCGATCGAACCGACCTCAGGAACTTCAAGAAATTATACAGCTTCTTTATGTTCGAAAAGAATTTTCTCCCGATAACGTATCCGGACCCAATGAACGAACGCTTTAATCTTGTGGCAAAAGAGATTGTGTGGTCAAAATTGGGGGCAGCTTATTCGGATACGGAACGACTCCTTGGTGATAATGCACTCAAAAAAAACATCAAAAATTTCGTGATGGAACAGTTTCAGGAATTACCATCAATTTAAATCTCAATACAGTCCGCATGCGCTCGGATTCCAAAAATTTTTAGCCTGCAACATCCCTACCTTCTCCTCAAAAACTATGGTTTGCATCAGATAACTAACTGTGGTAATGAATTTTTTACGGATAGAAATCCATACCGCTACTGAGAGACCTTTGCACAACGTGACATTTTTTCGTCAGGCAAGAAAGGCGAAAATATAGCGCTGACGCTTCACTTCGTGCAACCGGAGGTCCGCCTCAGGCGGATTGAGGATAGCGCTGACGCTTCACTCCGTGCAAAATTTGAAGCCTGACGCCGCATCACGGGGCACGAAGTGAAGCGTCAGCGCTCATATGGCAGTTGTGCAAAGGTCTCACTGAAAGGACACACAATATGAAGATTGCCGTCACTATTGACGACAATACCGTGGATGCAAATATAAGTTCCAAATTTACGAAAAGCCCCTTTTTTGCACTGATTGACGGAAAGACGCTTGAGTGTC
>JAUVFC010000071.1 GCA_030594505.1 Desulfobacterales bacterium | reverse complement strand
GCCTTTATCGAGCCTTTTAAACTTATGGAATTCATTATCCTTAACAGGGCCAAACAAACGATAGAACCCCTATAATTTTTCAAGCCCGCCAGCCCAATTTTCCTTGTCAATTTTTACGATCTTCATAAGATTGCCTTTGTTAACTTATTGAATTTCTTTTATTGTAACACTTTAGCTTTTTGAAAGAATTCAACCTTGCGAACCTGTTTTGAACCGCAAAATATCGAACAAGGAATTATGAATGATGAAATAAAGGATAAAGAACAAACCTTCGTAATTCGAAATTCCTTGTTCGATATTCAAATAATGCTCGCTCGACTCGGCAATATTTGACTCTTTCAACGAAAATGGCAAAATTTTCAAAGCGCTAAATTGTCACCTTTTATTTTATAAAATCCGGATCATCGGGTCTATACACATCAAGGGGCGGGCGCTCATCTAAGGACATCCCCGCCTCCCATTTATACAGTTCAAAACAATCTTTTTCCAATTTTTTTGTGAATGTCCTTACTGTTATACCCATTGGGCACGCTCGTTCGCAGGCGCCGCAATCAGTACACCTGCCCGCGCAATGATAGGCCCTCAGGAAATGGAATGTCTTTATATCCGCGGGGTCTATGCCTTTGCCTAACCACTGGGGCCGGGATTCGTCCACAAAGCACGTGGGACAGTAGCAAAGGGGACACGCGTTTCTGCACGCGTAACAGCGGATGCAGGTCGAGACGAGGTTGTCGAAATAATACCTTTTTTCTTCAGCCGGCATGGCTTCGATTCGGCGTACATCCTCATATCTATCCACATCTTTTTGCTCTTCGACAAGATCGGCAACAAGCTCATCGTATATAACAGGGTTCCGGTGGATGCATATGGCGCAGTTTCCCTGCAATACGTCGGTTTTTTCTAATATTTTCTCGTAATCGTTGCCCTTTACAATGATCTTGTCCTTCTCCTCCACAACCTCTTTTATCTCTTTTTCAAACATTGAGGCAATCTTGTGCCTGTCAATCATTCCCTCGCATGGCACACCGATGATAAATATCTGGTCCCGTTTGATCTTGTTTTCAATTATATGGGTGACAATATTTCGTGAATCGCATCCCTTGGCAACAACGCCTATTTTTTCTTTTCTGTCGGCCAGATAGTTTGCCAGGTTGATTCCGCAGTTGCTGTCCCACACAAGGTTTTTTATGTGTTCGGGACTTTTTGCGCAATAAGGCTCGTTCATCATCGGCAAGGCACCTTTGCGGAAACCTATTACCATGTCCACCTTGCCTTCTTTTAAGAGCCTTTCTGATATCTCCCTTATTTTAGCGCTACACTCTACCATGTTAAGCTACCTTAGTTTTTATTCTTTTAGTGAGATGTCTCGCGGGTCCTAAGTCCCGTACTGTTTTGATCACCTCGTTTGCGATTTCAGCGAACTTTGTTCCCTCTGCAGAGGATATCCATGAAAAATGGAGACGGCCAGGCTCGACACCCATATGTTCTATAAGATTTTTAAAGAGTGAAAACTTTCGACGGGCGTAGTAATTTCCCTCCAGGTAATGGCAGTCTCCGGGATGGCACCCTGATACCCAAACCCCGTCCGCGCCGTTCCTGAACGCGGCCAGTATAAACTTGGGGCTCATCCGTCCGGTGCAGGGTATCCTGATGACCCTGAAGTTGGGCGGATACTGCAGACGGCTGATGCCCGCGAGGTCAGCCGCTCCATAGCTGCACCAGTTACATAAAAAAGCTACAATTTTTGGTTCCCACTTGGGATTGTTGATTGTTGATTGTTGATTGTTGATTGAAAAACCCAAAATACCTCCTGGATTTATGAGTTATGATTTCCCAATACGGTCTTTGGTAATGCAAGTGCAAGTTTAACACATCGATGAGCAAAATCTTTTGTTCGCTTTTTCAATTCTTCCGAATCCAACTCTCATTCCCTTCAATCATCAATCATAAAGCAACAATCATCAATCATAAAGCAAATATCTGCGCAAAGATCTGATTGTTGTCAAATCCCTTAAGATGGATGGCGCCGGACCGGCAGGAAGCTACGCATAGACCGCATCCTTTGCACAGGGTGGGCTGGATTTCCGCCTTGCCGCTCTTTTCATTAAATGTTGACGCGGAATAAGGGCAGACAGAAACACAAACACCGCAACTGCTGCAGTAGTTTGGATTGACATAAGCTACTGTGCCGCTCACCGAGATGCTCATCGACGACAGAAGAGTAACCGCTCTTGCCGCCGCGGCCTGAGCCTGTGTTATGGATTCATCTATCGTTTTCGGGGCGTGGGCAAGCCCGCACACGAACACCCCGTCTGTGGCAAAATCAACAGGCCGGAGTTTTACATGCGCTTCCACGAAAAAACCGTCATCATTTTGCGGTATTTTATAAAACTGCGCCAATGGATTCTTTTTTTCCGGGACAATGGCAGAGGCCAAAATTAAAAGGTCGGGCCGGACCTCCATCTGCCGCCTTAGCACGCAATCATTGAAAGTAACCTGTAAATTTTCCTGGCCGGCCTCTACTGTGAGTCCCTTGTTAAAATCATAGCGGACAAAGTTAATCCCGCCGGAACGCGCTCTCCGGTAAAGATCCTCTCGCAGCCCGTAGGACCGCATATCCCTGTAAAGAACAAAGACGTTCATGTCAGGATTGATCTCTTTGAGCTTCAGGGCGCTTTTAATCGACTGCGTGCAGCAGACCTTAGAGCAGTAAGGCCGTTCAGGGATACGCGAACCAACGCATTGTACAAACACAGCCGTGTTGAGTTGTTCTAACAAGGGGTCGTTATCAATCAGTTGCTGTTGAAATTCCAACCCGGTTACAACATGGCGATCTTCGCCGTAAAGATACTGGCTCGGCTTGAGCGCCGAGGCGCCGGATGCAATGATAGTTACGCCGTGTTCCAGGACTTGGCTTTCGCCGTTGTGTTGGATCGTTGTTTTAAAATCTCCCACAAAACCGTCCATCTGTTCTATTCGGGCATTCAGAAATATCTCTATATTCTTGTCGGCCTGTACCGCCTCGATCAGTCCGGCTAAATATTGTTGAATATCCTCGCCCCGCCAGGTTTCGTGGAGATGCCGCGCCTGTCCGCCAAGGATATCGGTCTTTTCAATCAGGTAGGTTACGTAGTTCTGCTCTGCCAGGTTCTTGGCCGCCACCATACCCGCGACGCCTCCCCCAATAACAAGGGCCGTCTGATTAATCTGCATAACAGGTTCGCTCAGGGGTTCAAGAAGGGCCACCTTTGACACGGCCATTCTAATGAGATCTTTGGCTTTTTTAGTGGCTTGTTCGGGATTGTCCTTATGTACCCAGGAGCACAGGTTGCGAATATTGGCCATCTCGAAAAGATACTTATTAACGCCCGCGTTGATTAAAGTCTCCTGGAAAAGCGGTTCATGCGTCTTAGGGGTGCAAGCCGCAACAACCACCCGGTTCAGTTGTCGCTCTTTGATAACCCGGGTTATTTTATCCTGGGTGTCCTGGGAGCAACTGAACATGTTTTCCTCCGCATAGACGACGCCGGGCACGCCTTGCGCAAACTCAACCAGGGACGGGACATCAACAGTACCCGCGATGTTTGTTCCGCAACGGCAGACAAAAACACCGATCCGGGTGGGTTCCCCTCGGATATCAATCTCCTCAGGGATATGTTTTGTGCTTGTCAGGGTCCACCGGGATCCGGCTAATTTGCTCCCTGCCACACCCGCGGCAGCGCTGGAATCTATAACTGAGGATGGAATATCCTTTGGGGCCTGAAAGGCGCCGCAAACATAAATGCCCGGTCTGGAACTCCGGACAGGTTCAAAGCTGGTGGTGACCGCAAAATTATAGTGATCAAGTTCGATACCCAATTTTTGAGCCAGCTCGGCACATTCCGTGCTTATGCCGAGGCCCACGGACAGCACCACCATGTCGAATTCTTCTTCGACTCTCTTGCCGGCCTCGTCTATATAGCGGATAAGATGCCTCCCGGTTCCATTAACCGGGGGAATGCCGGTAATTTTCGATTTGATGAAACGGATCCCTGATTCATCCTTCGCGCGATTAAGATATCTCTCAAAGTCTTTGCCGTGCGTGCGGATATCAATATAAAAAATGGCTGTATCCAGCTTGCCTTTGCTGTGTTCCTTGGCCAACATGGCCTCTTTAATGGCGTAGGTGCAGCAAACAGAAGAGCAGTATCCTTTGGCGCCCAGGCACTCATCTCTGGACCCTATGCATTGAAGCCAAGCAATCTTTTCGGGCTCTTTTTTATCTGATGGCCGAACCAGGTGCCCGCCATAGGGCCCGGAAGCTGAGAGAATCCTCTCGAATTCCAGGCTGGTTACAATATCGGGGTATTTCTTGTAGCCGTAAGTATCATGGACTCCCGGATCAAAGACCTTGCTTCCCAAGGCCAGGATAACAGCTCCTACTTTCAGGGTTAATTCCTTTTTTTGATCGTCAAAATTGACAGCCCCATTGGGGCAGAACTTTTCGCAGGCCTTGCATTTCCCTTTGATAAAATAGATACAATGCTTTGGATCAATGACGTATTTTAACGGAACAGCCTGGGGATATTTCACATAGATCGCCTTGCGCTTACTCAGCCCGCCATCATATTCATTGGGCACTTTTTTGGGACACTTTTCAGCGCACAGGCCGCACGCAATGCACTTATCTGTGTCCACATAACGTGGATATTGCGTCACACCGACCTCAAAATTCCCCTCCTCTCCGGAAACGCCGTTTACCTCGGAAAGGGTGAGCAACTCTATATTGATATGCCGGCCGACCTCTACCAGCTTGGGGGAGATGATACACATAGCGCAGTCATTGGTGGGAAAGGTCTTGTCCAGTTGCGACATCATCCCGCCGATCGAGCTGGACCTTTCCACAAGGTAGACATAATACCCGGCATCGGCCATATCCAATGCCGCCTGCATGCCGGCAACTCCGCCGCCAACCACCATTACCGAGCCTATTTTATCCTTTGCCATTTACTACTCCTCAAGAGGCGGTTTCAAAATGTTCAATTTTGTCCAAGGTCAAGAAAGGCGAAAATTATAACCACAGGAATACTCGAAGTATTTCGAGGATAGCGCTGATGCTTCACTCCGTGCATAATTTAAGCCTGGCGCAGAGATTGGGCAAAAGGGGACGTTTTGAAACTGCCTCCTCAAGTCAAAAAAGATGCAACCCCGCTGATATTGAGTTGATTCATGCTGATCCCGAGCGTCTCTTTATCGATGCCCATACACAACCCAAGCAGTTGCGGATAAAGAATGGAGGCAAGACATTCCTCATTTTCATCATGGGAGACCATCATCTTCTGCACCGTGTCAAATTGCAGGTGACAGAATGGACAGGCAGTACACAGATAGTGGGCCCCGGCTTTTTTACCGTCTCTCAGTTTCTTTTTGGTCAAATCCATCGAGAGACCATCATTGATCCCTGTTAAAGGGGCCCCACAGCATTCCAGCTTGCTGGTCCAGTCCACACTTTCAGCGCCTGTTATCTCCACTAACTCATCAAATAACGTGGGGGCAACCGGATCATCGAACTTGGTGATTCTACTTGGGCGTAAGGCATGACACCCATAATGGGTCGCAATCCTGAGCCCTTTATACGATCCGGATATTTTGTTCTTTAAGGTATCAACGCCCACATCATGATAAAGCACGGAAAGGAGATGCTTGATCTGAATCTTGCCGTCATATTTCAAGCCTTTTTCAGCAAGCAGACGATTGACTTCCTCCCGCGGATCTCCGTCTTCCTTCATTATATGTTCCGCCTTCTTCAGGCTGCCGTAGCCGCATTTGCACATGACCAATATGTCGAGGCCCGCTTGTTCCGCCAGAGCCAGGTTCTTTGCCGCGGAAAAGAGGAAGGACCTTGCGTCTATATTTTGCATGGGATATCCACAGCAGTTAAATTCCGGGATGTCCACGAGTTCTACGCCCACTCGCCTTAAAACCGCCATGGAAGAGTCAGCATATTGACCGACTCGGGCAGGTATATTGCAGCCTGAGAACAATGCGTATTTCATCATGTTGTTTTAGCCTCAATACGTCTTTTCAAATTCTTAACCGCCAGGTTTTTTAATTGATAAAAAAGATCAGTGACCCTAACATTCTGGGGACAGTGTTCCTGGCATTGATAACAAGTCGAACAATCCCAAATCATTTTTGACCCGAAGGCCATTTGAATAAGACCAAGCCCGAGACAGCACATGATTTGATGCGGCAACAAGCCCAGGATCTGCTCAGGATTATCGTAACTGCCCACCACAGGACATATTGTGGTACAGTTCTGACAGCCAAAACAATAGGAGTAAGTATTGTTTTCAGAACCTTGGCCCAATCCCTCTTTTCCTCTGTCCTGGAGAGTTAGAGGCCTGTTTTGTTCCATTAATAGATCGAAATTGCCTGCCACAGCTTGTTTTGCCTTTTCAAGTGGGTTGGAATAGGCGTCTGTTGCCGGCTCCTCTCGATTCAAACCCCGGACAAAAGAAAACGGGGAAAGAACCAGTGGTTCCGGATACCCTCTTTGAACCAAATCCTCTCTTACGTTAAGCCACAATTCTTTCAGGTTGATCCCGGCAGGGCAAACCACGGTGCATCTGTCGCAATTCGTGCAAAGGTAGATCCCTTCCCGGATAGCTCTCAACTCTTCCCGGCTGAGATCTTTTCCGGCAGCCAATGTCCTCAGAAAGACCATCTTTTCCGAAGGTAGAATATATTCGTTGCCTAAGGCCTCAAATGCCATAACCACAGAACACCGCAGACTGCAGGTCCCGCAGTGCGTGCAGGCATCCAACTCCATGGCTTGCCTTGTTGCAATATTCGCGGGGTTTGATTTGTCCTTTTCCATGACAGCATTGACAAGTAAACTTATGGGGCTGGCGATGATATGAAACATCTTGCTGAAAGGAAGGTAGGCCAGGCCAAAAAAGCAGGCAAGAATGTGAATATACCACAAAAAGTTAGAGCTTCCCATTCGGTCTAACGTTAAAGCGATCGGGTTCAGGATTTTGGCCAGGGCATATCCTGTAAAGGCCCATTTCGGAGAGGAATGACAGCCGGCACAATTCATTTCGTGGATCTCCCGGCCTTGTGCCAAAACTTCTTGATCAAAGGGTTCTTTCACATTCGGGGAAACCACGCCAAAATCCTGAACCCAGAGGCTTTCAAGCGCTCGTATTTCGTCTTCGTCACCCAGATTACTCCAATCTTCCACCATGTTCTGAAACTCTGTGTGGGACATAATTTTTGTCCCTTCCAGGAGTACGCCCGAAATCATAATGACGGCCAGGATAATGATAACGTAGTGATCCATGGCGTTGGTCTTGAGGCGGGGCACTTTCAGGATAAACCGTCGATACATGGCAATCCCCAGGCCGGTTATCATTATAATGCCGAAAAGATCCCTCAGAAAAAGAAACGGGTTCAGCGTGGAATAATACTCGCTAAACAGGGATACGGTTATAACCTCGTCAAGGGCATGCATAAGCAGCAACAGCATGAAACCGCCATATATGAGCATATGCATAAACCAGCGGAGAAAATTTTCTTTCAGAATCCTTTTCTGCAATACCACATCAAGGATGAAGACCTTTATAAGGATCAAAATCTTTGAACTGAAAATAACCTTCAATATACCTTTGGCAGCCGCAAATACCCTCTCGGAGGTTGTGACATCTTTGGCTGAAATGCCGATTTTCCGTGAGAACCAGCTAAAAACCTTATAGATCAGACCGAGAATGAAGATGACAAGAGAGGTATAAAGAAACAAAGTAAACATCTAATAAATCTCCATCATTTCGTAGAAAAAGACAGTCGCCGGACTTTAACTTCCGTGGACAGTCCAAGGCGACTTTTTATAACAGTACACAACATAAAGGTTTGTCAAGAGAAATGTGTCGTAAGGGTCCTGATTTTTTGGGCATAGCATGATTCAGATATTTTTTAATCAGGGGAGCCAGTTTCAAAATGTTCAATTTTGTCCCAAGATCAAGTTGAGCGAAGTGAAATCCCGTCACCGGGGGAAGGTGAAAATTCTAACCACAGGAATACTTGATGTATTTCGAGGATAGCGCTGACGCTTCACTTCGTGCAGAATTTGAGCCTGACGTCCCGCCGATGGCGGGAGG
>JAUVFC010000135.1 GCA_030594505.1 Desulfobacterales bacterium | reverse complement strand
TTTGACAGCCCGCAGGATAAGATTGTCTGGGATGTAGGACATCAGGCTTATACCCATAAACTCCTTACCGGGAGAAGAGACCGTTTTGACACTCTAAGGCAGCATGGCGGGTTGAGCGGTTTTACCCGAATGAGCGAAAGTGTCTATGATCCTTTTTCTACCGGCCATAGCAGCACGTCAATTTCCGCGGGACTTGGTATGCTTTGTGCCAAACGTCTCAAGGAAGATCGCTCCAAGATAATCGTTGTCATCGGCGATGGATCAATGACAGCAGGACTCGCCTATGAAGGATTGAACCAGGCCGGCCACATCCACAAGGATCTCATCGTAATACTGAATGACAATGAAATGTCTATAGCCAAAAATGTGGGAGCGTTGTCATCGTTTTTAAGCCGGAAACTTTCCGCCAAACATTTCATGGACTTAAAACGTGATTTTGGAGATTTCCTCAAGTCGCTACCGCATGTTGGTGATAACATGTACCAACTGGCCAAGAGAACAGAAGACTCTTTCAAAAGCTTTCTTACACCAGGCATATTGTTTGAGGCCTTTAATTTTGATTACCTTGGCCCGATAAAGGGGCATCGTTTCGATCATCTGATCCCCACGCTTCGCAATATAAAAGCCATGGAAGAGCCTGTTCTGCTCCATGTAACCACCAAAAAAGGGAAAGGATATCCTCCCGCGGAAGAAAATCCTACCTATTTCCACGGGGTTGGAGGTTTTGAGATTACAACGGGCAATTGTGTTTCTTCCGGAAAGCGTATCCCTACCTATACCGAGGTATTCGGCGATACCATGATCGAATTCGCCAAAAAGGATGAAAAAATCGTGGCCGTCACCGCGGCCATGCCGGAAGGGACCGGTCTGACAGAGTTCGCAGAACTTTTCCCGGATCGTTTTTTCGATGTGGGGATTGCCGAGCAGCACGGGGTTACCTTTGCCGCAGGAATGGCCACGGAAGGATTTCATCCTGTAGTGGCAATCTATTCCACCTTCTTGCAGCGGGCCTATGACCAGATATTGCACGATGTCTGCCTTGAACGCATTCCGGTGATCTTTGCTATTGACCGCGGAGGGATTGTGGGCGATGACGGTCCGACACATCAGGGAGTCTTTGATCTCTCCTATCTGCGAAGCATGCCGAATATGGTTATAATGGCCCCAAAAGATGAGAATGAGTTGCGCAGAATGATGGCCACCGCATTTGAACATGACGGCCCCATTGTCTACCGCTATCCAAGAGGATGTGGTCTCGGAGTGCCGCTAAAATCGACAATTGAGCCGCTTCCGATAGGAAAGGGAGAAGTGCTGACCGAAGGTGATGATGTGCTGATCCTGGCAATCGGCATAACCGTTTCCGCGGCCCTTGATGCCGCGAGCAAGCTCTCGGCTCAAGATATTGCCGCTACGGTGGTCAATAGCCGCTTTGTTAAACCGCTCGATTCCGAATTAATCCTGTCATTGGCGCAAAAGATTCCGAATATATTAACCGTTGAGGACAACGTCATAAAAGGAGGTTTTGGAAGCGCTGTACTGGAATGTCTGAACGATTCCAACATGGCCGGAACAAGAGTGGTTCGACTGGGCCTTCCCGACCAATTCATAGAGCATGGCCCCCAAAATATACTTCGTGAAAAATATGGAATCAATTCTGCCGCCATTATGAATGCCGCCTTGAAGTTAGCTCAGAAATAGCATATTTTGTCCCAATACGGCGTTCTCCGCAGGTTTCTATCCTCAACGTAGCGCGGCTACGCCTCCGGTAGTAACCTTTGTGCGGCCTTGTCTTGGAACAAAATATGCTATTTCTGTGTCCTTATGCCTTCTCACATTAAGTAAAAAGCATAAAATATAATAACATCAGTTCAATAACTCTTTCTTCCCTGTTTGACACATTCCTTCTGATAATATAATTATAAATAATGGCCTCGATTGAAAAAAAACGCATCGATATTTTGTTGGTACAACAGGGATTGGTAAAAAGCCGGCAGCGTGCACAGGCATTGATCCTTGCCGGAAAGGTGTGTGTAAACCAAGAAATCATAGACAAGGTGGGCGTTATGGTTCCAGTAGGGGCTGCGCTTACCATTCGCGGCAAGGACATCCCGTATGTGAGCCGCGGGGGGCTCAAATTAGAGGCCGCCCTTAATCATTTCAAACTAAATGTCTCCGGTCTCTTGTGTCTCGATGTGGGGGCGTCAACAGGCGGTTTCACTGATTGCCTGTTACAGCACGGCGCATCTGCAGTTGCGTGCGTTGATGTAGGGTATGGTCAATTGGATTGGAAACTTCGCCAGGATTCAAGGGTGACATTGTTTGAGCGGACCAATATCCGGCGCCTTGAGCCTGATGCCCTGCCCTGTCCTGTCAATCTTGCAACCATTGATGTCTCCTTTATTTCTCTTCGTATTGTTGTTCCGGCTGTTTTAAAATTCTTAAAACCCGGCGGACTTATTATCGCACTTATAAAGCCCCAGTTCGAGGTCGGAAAAGGGGCTGTAGGAAAAGGAGGCGTGGTTCGCGATCCACGGCAGCATCAGGCGGTAATCGAAGATTTGAGTCTGTTCTTTGAAAACTCAGGACTCAAGGTCCGGGGTATTATCCCCTCCCCTATTTTGGGACCAAAGGGGAATAAGGAATTTTTGATATTGCTTGCTGTATAGTGTCCGTTACAAAGGAGATCCCATCATCATACTTATCGGTCTCAAAATCATAACCCTTCTCTTTGCCGCAAATGCGGCGCCTCCTGTTCTTGGGGTCTTATTAGAAGATAAATGGAATTGGCCGCTTGACGGCAACCGAAGATTTGTGGACGGAGAACCGTTGCTGGGCAGCCACAAGACTATTCGTGGCGCTATTGGAAGCATAGCTGCCGGAACATTGCTCAGTCTATTATTCGGGCTCTCCCCCATTTTGGGATTCTGTATCGGATTCTTCTCGATGCTGGGGGATGTGCTGTCCAGTTTTTTGAAAAGGAGGTTTAAGTTGGCGTGCGGCGCCGCGGCGCCGATCCTTGATCAACTATTTGAGGGTCTTTTCCCTCTTTTATTTGTTAAGTATTATTTTTCATGGAATTGGGCTCCGGTTATTGTTTTACTTTTACTCTTTATTCCAACTACCCATTTTGGGGCCATTTTATTTAAGAAAAAACTCATTTCAAGGCCCCATGAAAGGTATCCGCGACTCGTAAGATCGCGTACCCGTTTCAAGGCGTGGCGTGCATGCCATATTCCCCTTCCTCCTTTAGAGCGCTATCTTAATTTTGAAAATATTATCTACTATAAATGGATTGTGGCCGGTTTTTTTAAGCTTATCAAGCAATATGATACCGGTGTCCGGAACGCATTGGATGTGCGATTTCGCCAATTGGAATTACAATTGGCAGATCTCCCCGTCTCGTTCGATTCCTTTAGAATACTCTTTCTGTGCGACCTTCATCTTGATGGAATGCCCGGGCTTGCCGAGCGTGTTATCGACATTGTTTCCGGCGTTGAGTCCGACATTTGTATCATCGGGGGGGATATTCGGTCGGAAATGTACGGCTCTTCCTTTCTGGCCATTCGGCGCTTAAGACAGATAGTGGAGAACATTAAGGCGAGAGAAGGAGTCTTTGGCGTACTCGGCAATCACGATTGTATCGAAATAATCCCTGATCTTGAGGATGCCGGAATATGCATGCTCGTAAATGATGCCTATCCGTTAAGGCGCAACAGCGAAACCATATGGCTGGTGGGAGTAGATGATCCACATTATTATAAATCCCATGACTTGAGATCGGCCTTCAAGGAGGTGCCCAAAGACGGCTTCAGCATCTTTGTGGCCCATTCTCCCGAAGCATACAAGGAAGCTGCACAGCGCATGGTACGCCTTTATCTGTGCGGGCATACCCATGGAGGGCAGATCCGCCTCCCCTTCTACAACCGTCCCATTATTACACACAGCCGCGCTCCCAGAACGATTGCCAGCGGTCTTTGGCAGTACGGAGACATGTGCGGCTATACCAGTTCCGGCGTGGGAACGTCCGGCGTGCCCGTTCGTTTTAATTGCCCCGGAGAAATCGTCCTTTTGACACTGAAGAAACGTAACTGTTCAGCCACAAAGGCTCAAAGGCACAGTAGCAAGGTATAGGATGGAACAATTAAGGACACTGATTGTGGATTTTTTGAAATTCCGCTTCATTCTTTATAAAAATTTCCAAGATGACCGGATCAAAATGCTTTTTTCCCATTTCCCCGGTAATTATGCCGGCGGCTATTTCATGGGGTAACGATTCTCTGTACGGCCTATTTGATGTCAGAGCATCATAGACATCGGCTAATGCCACAATTCGTGCGGAAAGCGGAATCTCCTCTCCTTTTAATCTCTTTGGGTATCCGGTTCCGTTGAATTTCTCGTGGTGATGATAGGCAATCTCTTTTCCCAGCGTCAGAAAGGATTGGATTCCCAGTTCCTTGTCTGCTTTGGCCAAAGCATCTCCTCCGATAGCGCTGTGGCTTTTCATTAATTCAAATTCCGCGGCGCTTAACTTGCCCTGCTTGAGCAAGATACTATCAGGTATGCCAACCTTTCCGATATCATGCAATACACTCGATTGGCCGATATCTTCCACATACATGGGCGTTATATATCTACACCATTTCGGGTCTTCGAGTTTGCTAAGCTCACGTGCAATGAACTTTGAGTATTCAGACACGCGTTTCAAATGGCTGCCGGTGTCGGAATCTCTTAGCTCCGCGAGTTCTGCCAGGGTCCGGATGGCAATGGCATGGGTCAGTTTCAACTCCTCTGTTTTTTTCACGATCGCCTTGTTTAGATTCCACTTCTCCGTCAAAGACAAAGCTAATTGCTTGAGCTCATCCGTATCAAAGGGCTTATGGAGGTAAAGCATTTTGTCACCGGTTCCCAGCAATTTCAACATCTCTTGACGGGAAACGTCAGAATAGGCTGTGACAAAGACAATCTCTATGTCCGGGTCAATCATTCGAATCTCGGAGGCTGCTTCAACTCCATTGATGCCGGGAGGCATTTTTACATCCATAAAGACAACCGCAAACGGTTTCTTTTCTGCCATCGCCTCTTTTACTAAGGATATGGCCTCTTCACCCTGATTTGCTGTAACTACTGTATAGCCTTCTTCTGATAGGCCCGATACGCAATCACCTGTGTCGGCATCCCAAAAAAGCTCTGTTTCAACGGAATCACCTGTGTCGGCATCCCAAAAAAGCTTTGTTTCAAGAGAAGTCAGTTTTTTTTCCCTGTCGTTATTTTTTTTACGGGGCGACACCAAGATTTTTTTAAAATCTTCTAAGACCTCTGGCTGGTCATCAACAGCCAGTATCCTGTGGTTCGATTTGTTAGTCATTAT
>JAUVFC010000176.1 GCA_030594505.1 Desulfobacterales bacterium | reverse complement strand
GGCTTCGGCATTTAAATCTGTCGTCACATGGAAAAAAGGCAAACCCGCTGGCATTGAAGTCGATTTTACTGTAGATGTTATAGATGCAAGAACCCGAATACCTGTTGAATGCAAGGCCACGACGTCAATACAGAAAAGACATTATAAAAATATTATACATTACCTGGAGTTAACCGGACAAAAATTTGGCATGCTGATTTCCGCCGCTCCTTATGAAAAGATAGTAAATAAAGGGCGGGTCATTCTCAACCTGCCAATCTACCTGGCCAATAGACCGAATATCATAGAATATTTCAAGAGAAATAATTGAAAGTTGAGGAAAAGCCCGAACCGGAGCGTCTTAATCCTAATGCCGGCAATACTCCTGCGGCTCCGTCCCTTTTATGAAAGCCGCTTCTTCGGCAAAGGGACAGTCTTTTGACGCCAACAGCCCTGATTCCCTATCAATGCGCACTCTTACGATGTTTTCCGGAGCTGCGAAATCCTGATACGGCTCTCCTGTCAAGGCGCCCTCCATGAAATCGACCCAGATTGGAAGCGCGGCGCTCGCCCCTGTCTCATGGTTTCCTATGCTTTCATTTTTATCACACCCCGTCCAAACACCGGTTACCAGGCCGGGGGAAAAACCGATAAAAAGGGCGTCCCTGTAAGTATTGGTAGTGCCGGTTTTGCCTCCAAGCGGCCGCCCGATTCGTTTTGCTTTTTTCCCTGTCCCGTTCTGAACGGCCGCCTGCAGCATATCAGTAATAATATAGGCTGATTCTTTACGCATCACAGTCCGCCTCTGAGGTTTCATCCGCCACAGTAGACGCCCGTCACCATCAAAGACCTCAACAACTGCACATGGTTTGACCCATACCCCATGATTCGGAAACAGGGCATAGGCCGCTGTCAACTCAAGAAGAGTTGTTTCCGAAGCTCCTAACGCAAGGGTCAGGTTGGGTTGCAGTAGAGATGTTATACCCATTCTACGTGCAAATTGGGCCACTGATTCCACCCCGAGCTTATTAAGGAGTTTGACCGCGGGAATATTTTCAGAAACAGCAAGGGCCCATCGAAGCGTCATTTCCCCTTTGTAGCCACCTGAAAAATTGACCGGCTTCCAATTCTCTTCTTCACCACCACCCTTGAGCATAATCGGACCATCCCAGATCGTATCATTCTGAGAAAAACCCTGCTCTATGGCATATGCATAGACTATGGGTTTGAAGGCCGAGCCGGGCTGGCGCAGGGCTTGAGTAGCGCGGTTAAAGCGGCTTTCATCAAAATCTCTCCCCCCCACCATAGCTAAAATGCTCCCCTGATGGGCATCCAGACAGACCAGGGCTCCTTGCGGATATTTTATTTCTGCGTCACCCTGATTTATCCTCTTTTCGAGCTGTTCCAAACCACTCTTAAACACCTTTTCAGCCAAAGACTGTTTGGCGGAGTCGAGCGTAGTATATACCGCCAATCCCCTTCTATACAGGGATTCCTGCCCCAGGACATTTTCCAGAAAGGCTCTTACGTATTTTACGAAATAAGGCGCCCCCCACTCCTCTTTTTTCACTTCAGCAAGCACAAGGGGGGCGTCTTTTGCCTGTTGGCACTCTTTCCCGGATATTACACCTGTTTGTCTCATCCGTCCCAGGACAACAGCCCTCCGTTTGAGTGCCAGATCTTGATTTACCAAAGGAGAATACCGCGAGGGAGATTTCGGCAAGCCGGCGATCAGGGCACATTCCGGAAGGATCAGGTCTTGCGCCGACTTCCCAAAATAGATATTGGCCGCGGCCTCTACTCCGTATGCGCCGCTTCCCAGATAGATCTGGTTAAGATAAAGTTTCAATATCTCATCTTTTGTATAACGCCGTTCGATCTGAATGGCTAATAACGCCTCTTTTATCTTTCTCAAGATGGTTTTTTTTGGTGTCAGGAAAAGAGTTTTGGCAAGTTGCTGTGTAATAGTACTGGCGCCTTCCACAAACCGGCGGGCCATAATGTCTTTGACCAGGGCACGAACAATCCCTTTAATGTCAACCCCGGCGTGTTTGTAAAAATGGGTGTCTTCTGTAGAGATAATCGCATCTTTTAGATATTTCGGCATAACATCTAAAGAGACGGGGACCCTCTTTTCAACAAAAAATTCTGCCAGCAGAGTCTTGTCAGAGGCATAAATTCGAGTTATTGCCGAGGGATTGAATTTTTCCAGAGATCGGATCTGGGGCATATCATGCATCAGAGCAAGGTAAGCGCCGCTTCCCGCTCCGACCACGGCGCCAAGCACTAAGATGAAAATAAAAGCTCTAAAATGGAAGCTTCTTTGTAATAGTTCGCCGTAAAGGCGCAACTTTCTGAAGATCATTGACAATTCCGTTTATTCTTCATCCAAAATCTTTCTTATCGTATGAGACAATTCTTTCATGGTGAACGGCTTCTGGATAAAATCGTTTGCGCCCTGTCCCATAGCTGCCGTTGCTTTGTCATTAATGTTATATCCGCTGGAAATAATGACTTTTATATCCGGATTGATCCCCTTTAAAACGTTGTACGTTTCGCCGCCGCCCATGTCGGGCATAATCATATCAAGAACAACTATGTCAATTTTATCCTTATTCGCTTTATAGACCTCAGTCGCCTCATTTCCTCCTGATGCCAGGAATACTTTATATCCCAGCGCTGTTAGCATCTCTTCACCCACATCTAAAATCACCTGTTCATCGTCAACTAAAAGGATCGATTCGTTCCCCCGCTTCATCTCTTCGTCGTCGGGCAACGTTTCCTGAACACTGACGGTTGTATCTGCTGCCGGCAGGTAAATGCTAAAAGTAGAACCGGAGCCCGTTTCACTATAAACATTAATCACACCGTCATGACCTCTAATAATACCATAGGCTGAAGCCAACCCCAACCCGGTGCCTCTGCCCATCTCTTTCGTTGTAAAGAAGGGTTCAAATATACGTCTTTGGGTCGCTTTATCCATGCCGATCCCGGTATCGGCAATCGATATTCTAACGTATCTTCCGGGTTGCACCTGATAAGATTTACTGTCTGCTTCGTCCAGGATAACGTTACTCGTCTCCAGATAAAGGTCTCCACCACTCGGCATAGCCTGCCATGCATTTACATAAAGGTTCAAAAGGACCTGTTCGATCTGTCCCTGATCAACCTCTACCGTCCAGATATCCTCTGCATATTTTTCTCTTATGGTAATCTCTTTCCTGGTACGCCCAAACATATGAGCCCCCTTTTTGACTGCCACATTGATATCCGTCGGTTTCACATCATATTTCCCGCGCCTGGCAAATCCTAAAAGCTGCCCGGTTAGTTCTGCGCCGCTTTTCACCTGATCTTGAATACGTTTAAATCTGTCATAATGAGGGTAGGCCGGATCAAGCTCGTTTAGCATCAGGGAGATGTACCCCTGAATACCCATGAGGAGGTTATTAAAATCATGGGCGATCCCTCCGGCCAAGGTCCCGATGGCCTCCATCTTCTGGGCTCGTTGAAGTTGCGCCTCAAGACGTTTCTTGTCAGTAACGTCAATCATGGCGCCTTCTATGTAACCATCTTCCGGATAGATTCTTGCCGTTATAATTAAATCTATTTTCTTTCCGTCCTTGCGGGTAACCTGAACTTCGAGATCGGAGACAGTCCCGTATTGGTCAAGAGTCTTTAGCAACTCCGCTCTTTTCTCTGCGGAATAGGCCTCACCAAATACGAATTCTTTGGTTAGCTCCTCAATCGAATCATAACCCAAAATGTTGGCTGTAATCTGATTTGCCATTATGATCTTGCCGTCGCTTATCCTGCTGCGGTATAAGCCGGCCAAAGCACTCTCATACAGGGATCGGTAACGTTTCTCCGATTCCCGCAATGCCTCCTCAGCCTTTTTGCGCTCGATAATGTCATGGAAGACCAAAACAACACCAGTAATATTGCCCTGGTCATCTTTGATTGGAGCGCCGCTGTCATCAATGGGTATTTCCGTTCCGTCTTTAGCTATCAGCACAGTATGATTCGCGAGACCTACAACAATACCTTTTCGGAACACCTTTGTTACGGGGTCCTCTACGGGCTTCCGCGTTTCTTCGTTTACAATATTAAAGATCTTTTTCATGGGTTGTCCCGCGGCCTCTTCCTCCTTCCACCCTGTCAAGGACCGGGCAACTTGATTCATGAATTTCACGCGTCCTTTTTCATCCGTAACAATCACCGCATCACCGATGCTCCTGAGTATTGTCGAAAGCCACTCTTCGCGTTCTCTTAACCTGTTCTCCATCTTGGATTTGTAAAGGGCCATCTCCACGGCAGTGTGTAATTCTCTGTCTTCAAACGGCTTTACAATATATCCGAACGGCTCGGTCACCTTTGCCCGTTCCAGTGTTTTTTCATCCGTATAAGCGGTTAGATATATAACCGGGATGTTGAAACGGGAACGCATTTGACTGGT
>JAUVFC010000009.1 GCA_030594505.1 Desulfobacterales bacterium | reverse complement strand
GGTGCGGTACGTGCCCGAACCGATGTGTTATAAGCCCGGGCAATCGGGGCAGGTGCCGGGTAAAGGTCAATATCGATGGAAAACTCTATTCCATATCGTACGGGAATCCGTGTGCAGTACATGTGGATCCTGTAGAAAAAAAGCCCCTTTTCCACTTTTTCCCGGGGACCAAGGCATTTTCCATTGCTGTGGCCGGGTGTAACTTTCACTGCTTAAACTGTCAGAACTGGCAAATCTCCCAGACAAGTCCGGACAAAACGCGGAATGTTGATCTTCCCCCCGCCAGGGTGGTTGAAACGGCGATCAAATATGGCTGCAAGAGTATCGCGTATACCTATTCCGAGGCAACCACCTTCTATGAATATATGGTAGACACCTCTCGCCTGGCGAAAGAAAAAGGGGTAAAAAATATCTGGGTTACAAATGGTTATATGACCCAGGAGGCGTTGGGTCGTCTCTGTGGTGTAATAGATGCCGCAAATGTGGACCTGAAAAATTTTTCAGATGAAATATACATGGACCTGAACGGCGGACATCTGCAGCCGGTGCTTGACACCTTGAAACTTCTTCATGAACGAGGGGTATGGCTGGAGATCACCAACTTAGTGGTCCCGACATACAATGATGATATGGAAATGATCAAAAGGATGTGCGATTGGATACTCGATAACCTTGGGCCTGACTATCCTCTCCATTTCTCAAGGTTTCATCCCATGTACAAACTGGCACATCTCGTCCCGACACCGGTAGACACACTTAAAAAGGCCAGAGAGATAGCGCTGCGAACAGGACTTCACCACGTTTACATAGGGAATGTGCCCGGCACAGGAGAAGATACCATCTGTCCGAACTGTAAAGAGAAGGTCGTAAAAAGGATCGGATACACGATATTGTCAATGAATATTGTTGACGGAAAATGTAAATTTTGCAAGAGAGGTATTGCGGGAAGATGGGGATAGGGATAAAGAAGATGAGAGGGTGGGAAGATGAGAAGGTGGGATAGATACTCAAGACAAGTGGAAGGATAAGAAATTATGAGCACCAGACAGTCAAAAGCCAAAAAGAGCACAGCGGGAATCTTTCATTCTCACCTTCCCATCCTCTCATCTTCCCACCTTCTTATCCTCTCATCCTCTCACCTTCTTATTCTATCTCTCCTCCTTTCCCTCGCTTTCTCTACTTTCTCGTATGCCGCAGAGCAAACAACAAAGTCCGTCCGCCTCCCCGTGGTTGCCGGCAGTTTCTACCCTTCTGATAAAAAGGAACTCCGGACCATGGTTCGGGCCTATCTCAGAAATGCCGGCGGTGTCACTGTGGGGGGGAAGATTCACGGTCTGGTTGCTCCTCATGCAGGGTACATCTATTCCGGGATAGTGGCTGCTGCGGGATACAAACAGATCGATCCGACTGTCAGCACGGTCATAATCATTGCTCCCAGCCACCATGCGGCGTTTCAAGGGGCTTCTATACCAAGTGTGTCGGCCTACAGAACCCCATTGGGTGATGTTCCTGTGGCAAAAAGGGTGTCCGAGCTCCTCAAACAGCCAGGAATTACCTCTGTAAAACAGGCGCATACCGCTGAACACTCCCTTGAGGTACAACTTCCGTTTCTCCAGGAAGTTCTCGGGCGATTCGATTTGATTCCATTGGTGGTCGGCAATCTCGATCCTCAAACACTCGCCAACACGCTTATCCCATATATCAAAGAAGATACCCTTGTGGTGGCAAGTTCTGATCTCTCACACTACCATCCTTATAAAAGGGCGGTATCCATGGACAGGGTATGTACCAGGGCGATATCATCGCTCGATTTTGATTCAATGCACAATTGTGAGGCGTGTGGCAAGGTACCTGTTCTTACCCTTATGCACATTGCTCGAATAAAGGGATGGAGCGGTGTAATAATAGATTACAAAAATTCCGGGGACACGGGAGGTCCCAAAAGTCGTGTGGTAGGATATGCCGGCATTGCGTTTACAGGAGGTTTTAAGATGTCTAACGAAAAGAAAGAGCTGCCCGCAGTGGAAAGGGAATTCTTGCTTAAACTTGCTCGCTCGGCAATTACATCAAGACTTAAAGATCGACAGTTTACTATAAACCCGGAAGAGGTTCCTCCGTCATTAATGGAAAAAAGAGGATGTTTCGTTACGCTCCACATCGGAAAAAGCCTTCGAGGTTGTATCGGCACAATCCTCCCTGTAGATTCTCTTTATGAATCCGTGCGTAAAAATGCCCTGAACGCCGCGTTCAGAGACCCCAGATTCCCAGCCCTGACCCTGGATGAGCTCGAAAAAGTTCATTTGGAAATCAGCGTTCTTACCGTGCCACAGAGGCTCTCCTTTACCGACGGTGAAGACCTGAAGCGCCGGCTTAGACCAAACATAGACGGGGTAATACTTTCGCAAGGAGGGCGCAGCTCCACCTTTCTCCCTCAGGTTTGGGAACAACTCCCCGACAAAGAGGAGTTCCTTGAACAGCTCTGCCTGAAAGGATGGATGAGCAGAACCTGCTGGAATGACCCGGAAACAGAGGTCCAAGTGTACCAGGCAGAGGTATTTTCGGAATAACAGCTCACCGCAGGTTTTTTCTCTCCTTTCCGTCGTTATTTTTGCATTTTGAAATTTTTTGTATAATATTAATATGTGACGGTTTCGTAAAAAGTCGCCAGTCGCCAGAAGTTGGACTTTTTACGAAACCATCAATATGTGGTATTCAATATAATTTCAGACATCCTGCGCCGTTAAAGTGTTTTCAAGGGGTTACGAAATGTTTACTTCAATACTCCAATACTCCAGCCTCCTATGCCAATTGATTTCCGGATAAGAGCGAGTCTCCTTTATGATGAAAACATTTTACAGTAAACTAACCGGACTTGGCATACGCAGGAAACTCATTCTGGTTTTCCTTCTGGTAGGCCTCCTCCCCATTATTATTGCGTCTACAACCGGCATCCCATACTTTTCAAAAATCCTGACCAGTTCCATAGGAGATAATTTTCAGCGCCTCGCCCTCCATATGCGCGATAAGCTGGACGTAATACTACGGATGGAGGTTGAGGAAGCAAGACGTCTTGGAATTGAAAGGATTGGTATCCGAAAAGAAACCAAAAAGGCAAACGACCGGTATTCGGGTAAAAACGATACAGAAATCGTGGCAAAATTGAAACAGACGGATCCCCTATGGGCGGCGGCCACAGCCGAGGATGCCCTGGTCAAACCACGCCTTGAAAACAAGGTAGCCAACCGACTTAAGGGCCATCAGGCAACCAATCCGAAAAAATACGCGGAGATCCTGGCAACGGACAGTAAGGGAGCGCTGATTGCCGCCACAGGAAAAACATCCGACTATTACCAGGGAGATGAAGAGTGGTGGAACAAGGCATTTAATGGGGGCCGGGGAGCGATATATGTCAGCACGATTCACCTTGACGAAAGCACAAACCTCTATACTATCGATATTGCCGTACCTGTCATGGATGAATTGAATCAACACGCTATTGGTGTAATAAAAGTTGTATTGAACGCGGAAGAGGTTTTTAAAACGATATTGGACCTTGAGATCGGAAAGACCGGCCACGCCCATTTGGTAGACAGCAGTGGCATAATATTAATAGAAGGCAAAAAAGATAACACGGTGTGCGCCTTTGCCACCGGGGAACTTCCTCCCAAGTCAGCCACAAAAATGCTTAAGCAACATCCTTCATGGTACATAGGGTTGTGCGAACATTGCGGTGAGGAAGTGATCAGTGCTTCTGCAACTCTTCCCATAACCAGTCAAATAGGGCCTGACAGTTTTGGAGGAAAAATTTGGTACGTTCTGGTACACGAAGGTAAAAGCAAAGCACTCTCGGGCCTTTATCGCCTTATAACAATTCTGATCCTTGCCACTGTAATCGCCGCGGCCATCATTGTCTTTGTCAGTGTAAAACTGGCCGATCGTATTGTGCACCCCATCCATTCCCTGCATGAGGGCGCGGAAATCATAGGGAACGGCCGCCTCGACCACAGGCTGAATATAAAGACCGGCGATGAAATCGAACAGTTGGCCGAAGAATTTAACCGGATGTCCGACAAGTTGCAGGAGTCTTATCAATTTTTGGAAAAAAAGGTGGAGGAACGGACATCTGAATTGCAACAAGCCCAGCAGCTTCTTGAGATGATTCTCAACAAGACCGGCACCGGTTTGGACATTATCGACAGTGAATACAATATCCGGTATATCAATGATTCATGGAAAAAGACATATGGAGAACCTGACGGACGCAAGTGTTACAAGTATTTCATGGACAAAGACTCTCCCTGTTCGGGGTGTGGTATAACCAAAGCGCGTAAAACCGGGCTTCCCGTTGTTACGGAAGAGTATCTCCCTAAAGAGAAAAAATACATGCAGGTGATAACGGTCCCGTGCAAAGGCGAAAACAACGAGACAGTATTTGCTGAAGTTAATGTCGACATCACCGAACGAAAGCGGGCGGAGGAAGCCTTGCGTGCTGCAAAGGCCGAAGTGGATCAGATATTCCATACCGCTGCGGACGGAATGCGCGTTGTTGACAGAGATTTTACCATCACCCGGATAAATGACACCCTTGTCACTATGATAGGAATCCCCAGAGAAGATATTATCGGCAAAAAATGCCACGAGATTTTAAATGGGGTGCGATGCCATACGCCGGATTGTCCTTTGCAAAAGATCCTGGCCGGAAAAGAGAGAATAGAGCACGAATGCACAAAAATACGGCCCGACGGCAAGAAAATACCCTGTATTGTAGTAGCCACCCCTTTTAAGGGACCAGACGGAACAGTAATCGGACTAGTTGAAGATTTCAGGGATATTACCGAGCGACAGGAACGTGAAGCGCAAATCCGTCAGGCAGAAAAAATGGAAACGATCGGTACTATGGCAGGGGGTATTGCACACGATTTTAACAACATCCTTGGCGGAATACTCGGATATATATCTATTATGAAAATGCACCTTGCGCCGGCAGACCGTATGTATACGTATGTAGAACATATTGAAAAGGCCGGAAAACGCGCCGCAACTCTGACCAACCAGTTGCTGGCCTTCTCAAGAAAAGGGAAATATGAGATAATTCCGGTCAATATCAATACCGGCATACGGAATGTACTGAACATGCTTGAAAGTACCATTAATAAGAATATAGAGATAAGCCGTTCAATGGACGAAAAAGTTCCTTTGGTTGAAGGTGATCCGACCCAGATCGAACAGGCCATTATGAATATCTGCGTCAATGCGGTTGATGCCATGCCCGATGGGGGCAAACTCCAACTGAAAACAGAATCGGTCTGTTTGGACGAAACATTCAGCACCGCCCATCCAGGGGCCAAACCGGGAGATTATGTACATATAACCATTACCGATAGCGGGCTGGGGATAGACAAAAAGTCCTTGTCCAGGATATTTGAACCGTTCTTTACCACAAAGGATAAGGACAGGGGGACGGGACTGGGGCTTTCAATGGTTTACGGTATCGTGAAAAATCATGGCGGCTATATCAATGTTTACAGTGAACTCGGCAAGGGCGCCACCTTCGATATATATCTTCCCCCGCTCATGAAAAGATTGGCAACAGAAGTAAAAGAGGAAGAAAAGTCTGCACCGGAAAAGGTAATCAAGGGGCAAGAGACCATACTGGTCGTAGATGATGAAGAAATTATACGCACCATGCTTCAAGAGGTATTGGAACATTTGGGGTATAGTATACTATTGGCGTCGGATGGAACGGAAGCATTAAAAATGTATAGAAAGCATCGTAATGAAATCGACCTTGTCATTATTGATATGATAATGCCGAAAATGGGCGGAAAAGAGACCTTCCTGAAACTCAAAAAAATAAACCCGGACATCAGGACCATTTTGGCCAGCGGTTTCAGCCAGGATTCGACGGTTCAAGGAATTTTACGCTCCGGCGTGAACGGCTTTATTCACAAGCCGTTCACAACCATTGAATTGAGTAAAAAGATACGGGAAGTATTAGGCCACTGAAATGCCAAGCGCTTCCAGTTTGCTCATCAGGGGAATTCCCTTACTATCGCAACCCCGGGCGCGATAATAGCGGTCCAAGACCTTATCATACGCCTTTTCGGGAATGGGCGGGACATTGACATCGGCTCTGCTGCTTCCCTCATCCCTGTAAAAACGCTCCGGCAGATAATCATCTTTTCGTGAAAACCCGTTCAGGGAATTCAAATAACGTTCGGCAAGGGAGATCCGTTCTCCAATGCGAAGGAGGTCCTGGGTGGATATCTCGATGCCGGTGACCCCTGAAAGGGCCGACGCATATTCCTCAAGGCTTGCTCCTAAAAGACCGAACTTGCATGCCACAAGGGAATCCGCAACAGCGTTTACATCTTCTGCGATCTTGATAAGCCGTGCCTTTCCGGCAAATGAAAACCGATCGGTCGGAACCGGTTTGCGCAGAATCTCGGTCCCGATAGGGTATGCTCTCAGATGACAGCCTCCTCTTCCTGATGTGCCATAGGCAAGAGCCATACCATAGGCCCCTCTGGGGTCATATGCAGGGAGTTCCAAACTTTTCACGGTCATTGCCGCCTCTCCCATTCCCCGTGACTCCGCATAACGCGCGGCTCCGGAAGCAAGCATTCTCCCTTCTTCGTTTCGATAGGCGATCTCTTGAATCATAGCGCGAATCGCCTCTCCGCTCAAATTAACACTGTTGATTTCAGCAAAGCAGGCAAGTGTCGAGGCGGTCGATATTGTATCCATGCCAAGTTGATTACAGAGATCGTTTGATCGAACTATGCTGAACAGATCGTTGTTCCGGTTCAAAGCGCCAAAGTGGCTGACTGTCTCGTATTCCGGAGCAGGTACTTCCTCCCGCATCTGCTCACTCCCCCCCTTTATAATCTTTTTACACCGTATCGGGCAGGCATGACAGCCGTCCAGTCCCTTTTTCTCCAATTTTTCAAGCTCAATACCGGAAAATTTGTGGGCGTCCTGAAAATAGGTCTCGCGGAAATTACCTGTCGGCATCATCCTCCGCACATTTATCACATCTACCAGTGTGGGCGTACCGAACCGGCGAATGCCAAAAGGGCCATACAGGATAGGAGATGCCTTAAAAAGGCGGAGTATATCCTTGTTTGCCGCTTCAATACGTTTCGGGTCCGCCCTGCAAGGCCGCTTGTTGCCGGTCACAACGATCCCTTTCAACTTCTTGTCGCCCATTATTGCTCCGAGGCCGCCGCGACCGGCAAAATAGCGTCCGTCTATGGCAATATTGGCAAACAGCACCCTGTTTTCCCCGGCAGGCCCGATAACAGCAGTGGCTCCATCCTGTTTAAGGGTATCGTGTGTCTCGGAAGTCATCTTTCCCCACAAATCATCCCCCGGCAAAAACGTCACATTATTATTTTCAATCTTTACCACAATCGGACCGGCGCTTTTACCGTGGATATAGAGATAATCGAAACCGGCTCTTTTCAGGTGGTGGGCAAACGTCCCTCCAAAACAGGCGTCAAAGATCGTGCCGGTAAGGGGCGACCTGGAAACCACGCTCCCGCGTCCCGCAGCATATACACCCGTGTTGTTCAACGGGCCGGTACTGAAAACTAACGGCATATCCGGATCAAACGGATCTATTTTGATCCGGGCCTTTATTAAAAAAAGGCCAAACCCTCGTCCGCCCAGGTATTTGGCAGATATCTCCTCGTCCAACGGGACGATTTCACTGGTACGGGTGGCAAGGTCGATCCTTAGCCCCCGTCCCATGTAGCCGGGGAGTATGTGAGTGGGGTATATTGTCCTCATTTAAAATAGAAATTCACATTTACACCGATTGTGCGGGTACCGATATAAATATCGTCTTTATTTTTATCGTCATCGTCTTCTACACCAAAACCAAAGCCTATGCTTGCATCAACGCTGAATTGTTTATGGAGGAAATACTCTGCGCCGAAGCCGGCCGATAGATCGATGGTCTTTGTATCGCCATCCACACTTTGATTTATATACGAGAGCCTGCCGTCAACAAACAGGGCGAAGTCATCTGTATTCAGGTACTTCCTTACACCCACGGAAAAACCAAAATAGGAACCGTTCACATCTCCACTATGGGTCTCTAATCCAAGTCCGGCAAGCAGGGCTACATCATCGTCAATCAGGTATTTGCCTGTAATGTCGATGATGTTGTCCTCGGAAGCGGCAAACTTACTAAACGTACTGTTTCCTACCCCTACAGAAACTCCAATACTTTGAGCTACCAGGCTGTTGCCGGCCAGTACGCTCCCAATGCCAACGCAGATGGTCATTACAATAGACAGTGCAACAATAATAGGCTTTTGCATCTTTTCCTCCTCCTGTTCTTTTTACCTGATTTTCCCGCTAACACCTTTCTTTATTTCCTCTCCAACCGTGCCACCGACTCGATGTGAAATGTGTGCGGAAACATGTCGACCGGCTGGACTTCCACTACACGGTAATCTTGTTTGAGCAGTTCGAGGTCTCGTGCCAGGGTAGTTGGATTACAGGAAACATAAACAATCTTCCGGGGTGCGACCGCGCACACATGTTTTACCACATCCGGGTGCATCCCGGCCCTGGGAGGATCAATGATCATTACATCGGGTTTCTCTGAGATGCCGGGCAGGAGATTTTTGATGTCTCCGCAGAGAAATTCACAATTGGAGATATTGTTTCTTTTACAGTTTCTTTTTGCATCCGAAACCGCGCTTTCTATGATCTCTATCCCGATCACTTTTCGGGCGCCCCTGGAAAGGAATATGGGAATCGTGCCCGTGCCGCTGTAAAGATCGACCACTGTCTCGCGCCCTGTTAATCCGGCGTATTCTTCCACTGTTGTGTACAGCTTTTCAGCGCCGAGGGTGTTGGTCTGAAAAAATGAGTTGGCAGAAATCTCAAACACAAAGCCGGCGATTGCATCCTCTATAGTGGGCCTGCCGTAAAGGAGAACCTCCCGTTCCCCTACTGCGACACTCCCCTTGCGGGAGTTGATGTTGTTGACCACGGAGGTGATGTTTTTGTATTTTTGCGTCAACAGATCGGTCAGGGGCTGCACAGCCCCTTCCATATCTTCCGACGTGACAATGTTTACCATCCATTCGTTGCGGGCATGGGAGTGGCGAAGCATCAAAAAACGCCAGAAACCGATATGGGTCCTGATACCGTATACCGGGATCCCGCTTTTTAGGGTGTATTCCTTTATATCATGAAGGATTTGATTCCCTGTGTCGCTCTGAAGGAGACATGCTTCAATGTCTAAGATCTTGTAAAATGTCCCTGATACATGGAGCCCCAGGGCAAAATCTATCTGCGGCGCCTCGCCCCCCATCTCTTCCGGCAGCAACCATCTGCGGTCGGAAAAGGAGAACTCCATCTTGTTCCGGTATCCAAAATGCTTTGGGGAGGGAATCACCGGATGGACCGGTACATCCAGTTTCCCGATCCGCTCCAGGGAGTCGAGTACATGCTCTCTTTTATACTCCAATTGCTTTGGATAATCGCAAAACTGCCATTTGCATCCGCCGCAGACACCGCTGTATCGACAGGGGGCATCGATCCTGTGTTGAGAAGGTTTTATGATCTCGACCAATCGTGCCTCGGCGAACCGCTTTTTTTTCTTGAAAATCCGGGCGCGCACCCGATCTCCGGGGATGGCGCTTTCGACAAACACGGCGAACCCGTCCACCCGCGCAAGGCCCTGGCCCCCGAAAACCACCTTTTCGATCTCAAGCTCTAATATATCACCTTTTTTCATATGCTTGTCATTTGTCAGTTTTTATTTGTTATTCGCAACTCGTAAAGCGCAACTCGTAACGCGCAACCCGTAACCCGTAATATCCCAAATGTCAAGAATTCTGAGAGATGGTGAGAGATGGAAGATTCCATTTGCCACACGATTTATCAGATGGTATAAAGTTGTATAATGTCTGAAGCTTGATATTTCAAATGGGGGAATAATGATGATTGACCTACTCAAAAAAGGATTTTGGATGGGGCTTGGCACTGCGGTTATTGCAAAGGAAACGGTCGAGTCGGTAACGCGTTCCCTTGTCCGTAAAGGTAAGCTGACCGCGAGTGAAGGCAAAAATATGACCAGAGAGCTGCTGGAAGAGGCAAGGGAAGACCTTGAATCGATCCAGAGCAAGGGGAGAAAAGAGATTGAGAAGGTTTTGGCTGAATTTCAATCTGTCCCAAAACAAGAATTTGAAGCCTTAAAGGAGCGGGTAGAGGCCCTGGAGGCCCGCCTGAAGTCATAATTTGTTCGATTTCGAAACTGTCCGCCACGCGGGACGATTCAAAGATATCATCGGTGTTCTTTTTAAGTACGGATTCGACGGTATCATTGAAAGACTTGATATCCCGGGACATCTCTTAGTTAAAAAGATCACCCGCATCAAGGAAGGGGTATCCATATGGGAACGTATCCGCATGGCCATGGAAGAACTCGGCCCTACATTTGTCAAGTTTGGCCAGATCATGAGTATGCGGCCGGACCTGATCCCCAAAGGTCTGGTCAACGAGTTGAAGCGCTTGCAGGAAACAGTAATGCATGAACCGTTTCCGGTTGTTAAGAATGCTGTTGAAACCTCATTGGGCAAGCCTTTGGAAGATATATTCGATGAGTTCGGGCAAGAGCCGATCGCTGCCGCTTCTCTCGCGCAGGTCCACCGGGCCAAGTTGCAGGATACCGGAGAATATGTGGCCGTAAAAGTCCAGCGCCCGAATATAGAGAATATTATAAAATCAGATCTTTACATCCTCGATATTATTGCCACCCTGATCCACGACCGCCTGGAGACCATGCGTTTTTACAACCTCCCCGGTCTCGTCGCTGAGGTAAAGAAACACATAACCAAGGAACTCGACTTCATCCATGAAGCGAACAACATAGAGATATTCCGTCATAACTTCGCAGGTGAGGAAGACATCTATGTGCCCGGGATCTATCCGAAATTCACTACCAAAACGGTCCTGACCATGGAGCTGATCGATGGGGTACATGCAGACGAAATTGACCGGATCGGAGGCGACAGAGAAGCGCTCGCCAAAAGGGGCGTGGAGGTTGTGCTAAAGCAGGTCCTTGTCGACGGCTTTTTTCATGCCGACCCACATACGGGTAATCTCCGATTTCTTCCAGGCGATGTTATATGTTTTCTCGACTGGGGAATGGTTGGAAGACTTACCAAAGACATGCGGTATACGATCCTCGATTTTATCTCCGCTATAGTTGAAAAGGATAGCCGGCAACTGGTTCAGACAGCTCTTTCCATGGCCATGTCAGTCCCGCCGCTCTTGGACGAAACCGGGCTGCAAAATGAGGCAATGGATATCGTTGACACCCTTCACGCACAGGCATTCCTTTCTGTAAATGTAGGGAGGCTCTTTCTTGACCTTATCTTTCTTCTCCGCCAGTATAACGTGGAACTCCGCTCCGATTATGTCTTTATGTTAAAAGCTCTTATGGCCATTGAAGGGGTCGGCCAGCAACTCTACCCCGGGTTTGATGCAATTGAACAGTTGCGGCCGATCGTAAAAAGGCTCGCCCTGGAACGTCTTAATCCTATCGTAGCATTTCAGAACTTGATCTCGAATATTTCAAGGACATCTAAACTTCTCGGAAGTCTGCCGGAACGGTCAGAAAAGATCCTGAAAACAATAGAAAGTGAAAAGCTCTCTCTGCGGATTCAACATCAGGGACTCGAACGGATGAATTCGACTATCTACCTTGCAGGAAACAGGATCACATTTGGCCTGATCATCGCAGCGCTTATCATCGGCTCCTCCATGATTATTACCTCGGGCGTGGGTCCCTTTCTCTTTGGCTATCCGGTGCTGGGAGTCTTTGGATTTTTCTTTTCAGTAATATTAGGGTTTTGGTTGATAATCCAGATGATACGGAGGAGAAAGCTTTGAAGTTGCGAAACCATCACATTTTGTACTTACCAAAGTCTTTCGAAGAAAGCTTTTGCAGGATTTCCGTCCATTTTTTCCCATCTTTGGTCGTAACCAACTCTTGAGGATGTTCTGTTATGCCTTTTGATTTTTGAATTACACGATCATGCACATAAATCGGAGACCCCATTCTCAGAGCCATGGCAATAGCATCGCTGGGTCGTGCGTCAATAGCAAACTCTTTATCGTTCCCATAAAAATAGATCATGGCATAGAATGTGTTATCCTTAAGATCGCATACCTCGATTTTGGACATCGCCACATCCAGATTATCCATTACTGTTTTGAATAGGTCGTGGGTCATTGGACGGGAAAATCGTACACTTTCGAGTTCTGTGGCAATAGCGGTCGCTTCCAGCAAACCGATCCAGATCGGGAGACTAAGTTCACCATCTAAGGATTTTAGAATCATAATCGGGGCATTCGATACAGGATCGATCGTTAGGCCCGATACCTTCATTTTATGTAACATGGGTGTTCCCTTTGACCTGATCAATTTTGACGACACTTCCCATCAGACAATGTTTGTAAGCCTTTTCCACTCTTGCCGATACCAGTTGGCCGAGCAAAGAATCCATGGCCTCAATATTTATAATTCTATTGCACAAAGTCCTCCCTGTCAACCGGCTGTTTGCGTTCTTACTAAACCCTTCTACCAGAACCTCCCGCGTGGCGCCGACCAAGGCATTGTTTTTTTTGCGTGTTATTTCCTCCTGAAGTCTCATGAGGTGTTCAAGTCTTCTTTGATTTATTTTTTCCGACACCTTATCTCGAAACCTGGTCGAAGGCGCATTGGGCCGGTCTGAATACTTGAAAGAAAAAATACTATCATAATCCACCTCTTGCACAAGGGCAAGGGTCGCTTCAAAGTCTTCCTCTGTTTCTCCGGGAAAGCCAACAATGATGTCGGAAGTAATCGCCACATGAGGAATGGCCCTTTTAAGTTTTGAGACCTTTTTTAGATAATTTTTTACTGTGTATCCCCGGTTCATTCGTTTTAAAATCCGATCGGAACCTGACTGCACCGGAAGATGAATGTGGGGGCACATTTTCGGAAGAGACGCTATAGCCTCTATGAGATCGTCAGACAGGTCCTTTGGATGAGATGTGGTAAACCGGATACGTTTTAGCCCGTCAATGTCATTTGCTTTTTTAAGGAGTTCCGGAAAATTACAGGGGATATGCCCCTTCTTTCCATAACTGTTTACATTTTGTCCTAATAAGGTTACTTCACGTACCCCGTTTTGTACCAGTGATTTTATCTCCCGGATGATTACGTTTGAGGGACGACTCATCTCTCTCCCCCTTACATAGGGTACCACGCAATACGTGCAGAAGTTATCACATCCCCTCATGATGGTTACAAATGCGGTGGTTCGCCGGACCCCGGCGCCTGCAAGATCGGGTTCCTCCAGGGTGTTGGAAAATGTTATGTCGCAGATGCGCTCTCTTTGTTCCCGGACTTTTGAAATTAGTTCCGGAAGACGGAAAAGGGCATGGGTACCGAATACCAGATCAACATGCGGCGCTCTTTCAAAAATACGTTTACCTTCTTGTTGTGCCACGCATCCCCCGACTCCAATGATTAGATCAGGGTGTTGTTGCTTCAGCCGGCGTAAGCGGCCCAAAAAACTAAAGACCTTCTGTTCCGCCTTTGCCCGAATAGCACAGGTGTTCAGGAGGATCAGGTCAGCCTGTTCCGCATCCTCTGTAAGCAGATGATTCAGAGGCGCCAGCATTTGCACCATCCGTTCCGAATCATAGTGATTCATCTGGCAGCCGATGGTTTTTATGTAAACAAGATGTTGCTTCATAATTTTCTTTCAGAAAATAGATGACAGAAAACAGAAGTCAGAGAACGGAACTGATGAAGATGGGTAGATGGGAGGCTGGGAAGTTGGGGAAAAGTCCCACCTTCTCACCTTCACAACTTCTCATCTTCTTTCGTTTCACCTCTCTGCCGCAGGCGCTCTGACCTCTATTCTCTGTCTTCTGTCATCTGACCCTGAACGTGATCGATTTTATGTCTTCCATTTTAATCTTAATGGAACCATAAGAAAGCGTTCCATAGCACGGCTCGTCTTTTTCAATGGTTAATGTTACGGATGTATTGTCCTTTAGTTTTACGTTTGCCGTCAACACCTTGTCTTTTAGAAAAAAATGGACAGACGCGATCTTATCAAAGGGGATAGATATATGAGCATTCCCTCTCTTCCCTGATATAAAGACCTGGCCGTCACAACTAAACCTTTCAAGATCCATGGCAACATCGGACCGATCAACCATGGCGACGGCATAGTTTGCTTCAGGTTCAGGTACTGTTACAGGCGCAGAGCCGTTCGTGCTTCCCATTCCCATTAGAAACACGGAAAAGATGACGGTAGAGATAAGATATGCTATTTTTTTCATAATCATTCCTTTTTTGATGATTTCGCAAAAAGTCCGATTTCTGTCACTCCCGCGCAGGCGGGAGTCCAGAACAAGCTGATATTACTGGATTCCCGCCTTCGCGGGAATGACGAAATAGGGTGTCTGGTGACTTTTTACGGATTAGTCCTTTTTGCGAAATCATCCTCTTTGATCATAATTTCTTTGCTTAAATCTTCCAATACCATTTTTACATCGTCTTCACAACCAGGCGCCATACAAACAGCCACTATTCCTTTCTTGGGATCAAGCGTTCGTACAACAGCCATGCCGTCATAGCCTTCCAGGATAAACTTGAGAAAAAATATTTGACGTCGATCGATACGGTAGGTCTTTTGTATGGTTTTTGAAATATCCATTTTATTTTTTTACCATTACACCCTCCCTTTTTCAATGAAAAAAGGAGCCTTGCTTCTGCCGGCCATAATATAGTAGAATTTTTGTAACCGTTCACTTCACTGCGGCCAATATTCTTACCACGAAGAGCACGAAGTAATAACAAAATCATTAATTAAATTTCCAATCTTTGTGTCCTTCGTGGTTTAATTCCCGTTAATTAAATTCCTTTGTTTTGGATTTCGATATTATATAACATGATGTTATCATTTTAGGATTTGCTTTGCGTTCTTTGCGCCTTTGCGTGCGTTATTATGTAAAATTTTTAGCATAGAGTAGGTATGATACGGGAGATTAAAAAGTTTGAGGACAAACTGGTTGCTCAGCGCCTGGCTGAAGATCGAGCAATGATTGCCGTCTGCGGTCTTGATGATACCGTCATTAAAAATGGTCCGTTCGGCGAAAAGGCCCTGGAATCGATCTTTGGCTCGATCAATATACTCGGCCTGGTCTATTTCATGCCGCATCCTCTTTACCGGGGAGTAATAGAACACCTGGCCGAATCGGTTTCAGTCCTTTCTCCCGAAGATTGTGAAACGCGCACATTTCTGCATGACATCCCGGTGATAGAGAATTTCGAGCCGGAGTTGATTGCCGGAGCCCTTTCTCGACGCAAGGGAGCCGTCTTTCGTAATGGGGCTGTCATAGCCCAGGGGACCGTTACCATTGAACAGGCGTTTATTGCTGCAAGCTCTGTTGTTCACGCATTATTTATTAAATACTTTGTTGACTATTGGCGTAAAATCCATACAGGCCGCCTTACCTCTTCTGATCGCAGTCATTTCGAGCGTGTATTGAAAAGCCTCTTTCCCCTGCCGGAGGCAAATGGATCATTGGGACGCGGCCCTTTTGACTCTGAGTCTGTTATTTTAAGGGAAATGGCCCGTGCAGGCAAAGCGATAGTAGACGCCGGTTTGGTTGATTCATTCTTTGGCAATGTCAGCTATACTGCGCGAGGTATCTGCTATATAAGCGAGACGGGAAGCAGCCTGGACGAACTAAAAGGCGCTATCGTCCCCGTGCCGATAAACGGCTCTTCCAGTGTGGGACTTACCGCGTCCTCCGAGCTGGGCGCTCATATAGGAGTCGTGGAAAAGACCGGATGTCGTTCTATCTTGCACGGCCATCCAAAGTTTTCCGTGATCGCTTCTATGATGTGCGAAGAAGATGGCGTGTGTGAGTATGATTGTTACAAGAATTGTCCTAAGTTAAGAGACCTTGAAGGTGTCCCGATCGTCTCCGGAGAAATCGGGGCAGGGGGGCTGGCTAAAACGCTTCCTGCTCGTATCGAAGTCGAGGGTGGCGCTATCGTTTACGGGCACGGCGTATTTACCACAGGATCGGACGATTTCAGGGGGCCGTTTGATAAGATGGTGG
>JAUVFC010000018.1 GCA_030594505.1 Desulfobacterales bacterium | reverse complement strand
CGAGTCCATTTGTGTCAATTCGTGGCCGAACAGTCCTATGAATTTCTTCGCAGCAGACTTCGGGTGAGATTCACACCAACGCCTCTATCTCAAGCTTTCTATCCAGGACTTCATTGGCCTGGCTAAGACGTTCGGCAGCCGCGTACACGGCAACCGCGGGCGATTCTATCGCGGGTTTTATGTAACGATTGGCTGCCTCCATGAGTGATTCCGGTGAGGCTTCAAATATCCGGTTGCGAAATCTTTGACGGTCATCGTCCGTAAGGCCGGCAAGGTCACGGATCATTGCTGCATATCCTTTGCTCGCAGGGTCCATTGGTTTGTCGAGTGATCCTATGGTTCCGATAATTGTCTTTTCAATCTCTTCCTTTTCAATCTTGGTCTGAGAGATAAAATCAACAGCATCGTCGTAAGCCTTCAGTGTCTCAACAAGATTCGGGTCCCTGTATGAAAGGAATGAAAAGTTTCCGTTCATTGTATCGTACATCGACATCCCGCCGTACGCCCCACCCTGTACTCTGATCCGTTTGTAGAGATAACCGCTCGAAAGTTCACGCGCCAACACCACCAGAGAGGCGGAAAGGGGCTCGGAATACATAGGCGCTGGAATGACCTTGGCCACATAACATACCTGGGCAGGGATGGCGATTCCGGCATGAACCGGATGCAATTCAGGCGTACTTGGCACACCTGGACTCCCCCCGCTTGCCAGCCGGAGAACTAACTCGTTTGCCGCTTCGGAAAGAAGGGCAATCCCCTCTGAATCTGCGGTCAGGTTCAGCATGAGTCTCTCTTTGCGAAAAATAATGTCGCGCAGACGAGCAAGTTTTTCTCGAAGGTCTTTTTTATCATCCTTAAACCGGTCTGAAATGCCGCTTAAAAGCCGAAGCTGTGTTCTCCCGCCCCACTGTTCGTCACGATAGGCCGGAACGGAAAACGCCGCGGCCGCGGTCTTGCGTGCAAAGGCATGGCCTGACGGGACAACGGCCGAATGGAGACCGTTCTTGGCTTCCGCTATAAGGTCCCGCATCCGGTCCTCATCCGAGAAATCTCCTTCCGTCAGAATATCCGCGACAATCTTTACGGCGTCAGTCACATTCCGATAAAGCGCCTTTACGCTGAAGATCATCTTTTGCCAGTTGCTCTTCCCGTCTATGGTCATTCCTGATGAAAGGTGACAGCCAAGCCCCCCTGTTTTCAAGGTAATCCGCTTCGCCATTTCCTCGTATCCCAGGCCTGCCGCACCCATATCGGTGGCAAGCTTCCCTAACAACGGGAGATAGGGCTGAAGATCTTCGGGAACGTCAGCGATGTCAAAGGATAGATCGAGATAGGCAATGCCATTTGCAAAGATGTCATGCTCCATGGTTGGAATGTCAGCGATTTTCGTTTTTACGGAAGGAATGATTTCTATAGTGCGGGGAATATCGCCTGGTTTCAATTTTGGGAGCGTGGCCAATGCTTCAGGCGCATCCGGTGTCATCTGCATCCGGAGCAGGGAAGCAGCCTCTTTGTTGATATCTTCAAGTCTTTCATCAGAAAGAGAAGTCTTGAGATCCGCCATTTTTTTTCTGAATGCGCCCTCTCGTTCTTCAGTATACGTCTTACTCGGTTCCATGACGGAAAGGAGTCGATGTGAGTTGTCAAGAAACCACCTTTGTAGGACTTCCTGAAAAAGCCTCGGGTTCTGTTCCCATGACTTGCGTATCTTCTCAATGATGCTGGAAAACTTGAGATTGACCAGGGGGTCACCGTCATACAGCCACGTATGATACGCCCTTCCCATTAGGGCGATGGCATACGGAATATAGCCTCGAACAATCTCTTTGCCGTGAAATTCTACCTGGTGAAGCGCACCCTCAATAAGTTCAGGGTCAAAACCAGCTTCTACTACTTTCTTTAAGATATCAAGGATCAATGTTTCAATACGTTCAGCTTTATCGGGATCAGTACCCCGCAATCCCACTGCAAACGCGAGTTGTCTCAGGTCTGCCTCAAGCCCGGTCACCGGGGAAAGATCTTCACCCAGGCCGGAATCGATCAATCCCTTGCGAAGCGGTCCTGCGGCGCTTCCTGCCAAGGCTTCGGAGACAATTTGAAGGAAGAGCACGGTTTCATAATCCGTATTTTCCGCCATCATCCATGCTAAGTTTACCGTGGATTTCCCTTTGATTTTTTCTTCTTTTCCGATCGGGTAATAGCCGTGTATCTTAGGAGATGGCGCTTCCCACCGAGATTGAGCCTCAATGGATGAGTCTACATCTACACGATCGAATCCGGACAGCATTTCTTTCAGGAATATCAGATGATCTTCCGTTGTGATGTTTCCGTAAAGAAAAAATCGAGCGTTTGTCGGCGAATAAAAGGTACGGTGAAATTCTTTGAACTGTTCGTAAGTGAGAGAAGGGATTACATCCGGGTCTCCTCCTGAATCAAAGGCATAGGTGGTATCCGGATAAAGTCCTTCCTGAATCGCCTTGTACATAAGGGAATCGGCAGAAGAATAGACCCCCTTCATTTCATTATATACGATCCCTGAAATGGTCAAATTGCTTTGGATGTCTTCGGGATTCTCTAATTCTAAATGGCGCCCTTCCTGAAAAAACGTATCCTTCAACAGGCGGGGGCTTAATACAAGGTCGGTATAGACTCGGGCCAGGTTGAAAAAAGCGGTCCGTACCTGACTCGCTACCGGATAGATCGTCTTATCGGGGTAAGTAAAGGCATTGATAAAGGTCTGCAGCGTCCCCTTGGCAAGTTCATTAAATGCATCTTTCAACGGGTATTTCTCGGAACCGGCCAATACGGAATGTTCCAATATATGGGCGACCCCCGTAGAATCCTTGGGAGGGGTACGGAAACCGATGGAATAAAGGTTCTCCCGGTCGTCGCAGTGAAGGTGGAGCACCTTTGCGCCGGTTTTATCGTGTTCTATCTCATAGGCTGTGACTCGTGCGTCCGGTATCTGTTCTATTCTAAGCACATGGAAACCGTGCAGGCTTTCTCCGACCTTGAGTGTTGGAGCGGGACAAATATTCATGGGCACCTCTTAAGTGTCTATCCAGAAATAGCATCTTTTGCCCCAATACTGCGTTCTCCGCAGGTTTCTATCCTCGACGTAGCGCTGCTACGCCTCCGGTAAAAACCTTTGTGCGGCCTTGCCTTGGAACAAAATCTACCATTTCTGGATAGACACTGGTTAGTTTTGATAGAAGTTTTACAGCAGGGCTTTAGCCCTGCCTCAGATGAATTTCTCGCTTACAAAAGTTCCTGACTACAGACTTATATATAGGCATTAGGTCAAAATTGTAAAGAGAAGATATGTGCTAAAAGTGTGAAGTGTGAAGTTTGCAAGCACTTCACACTCTTAAATTGACATCCACATCTATTATTTGTAGTTTAGAGAAACTCTATGCTGCCTTGTAAATGTGAAGAGAGCAAGGAGAGCAACCGTGAACCCTGAACCCTGAACCTGACAAACCTGAACAGTTACAAACGGAGAGCTTTATGCTGCAAACGATACTAAGTTTTGGGCGAATGATTAAATTCAGTCATACGGTCTTCGCCCTCCCCTTTGCGCTGGCCTCTGTAGTTCTTGCGCAAAGACATAACCCTATTACGCTTAAACTCCTTTTGCTCATATTACTTGCCATGGCATGCGCCAGATCGGCGGCAATGGGATTTAATCGTTTGGCAGATGCCGAAATCGACGCAAAAAACCCTCGAACCGCGCAAAGGGCAATACCCGCGGGCACACTTACAAAAAAGACTGTGATCCTTTTTGTCGCGGCATCATCCCTGTTGTTCATACTATCCGCATTCCTTATCAACCAACTCTGTTTTTATCTCTCCGTGCCGATTCTTTTGATTCTTTTCTCCTATTCCTTTACAAAAAGATTCACATGGCTTTCGCATTTGTATCTGGGCTTTGCCATCAGCCTTGCGCCAATAGGGGCATGGATTGCCGTTACCGGGAGTTTTTCAGCGTCCATTCTCATTCTCTCTCTTGCTTTGCTTACCTATATTGCCGGATTCGATATTCTTTACTCATGTCAAGATGCTGAATTTGACAAAAAAATGGGGCTCTTGTCTATACCCTCCAGATTGGGGGTTAAAACCGCCCTGCGCGTTTCAACTGTGCTTCATGTGATTTCATTTGTTTCGTTATGCTTAATCTATCCGATCTTTCATATGGGACCGGTCTATCTTATTTCAACAGGAATCATCGGATTTCTTTTAATACTGGAACATCGACTCATTAATCCAGATGACCTTTCAAAAATCCAGGTTGCTTTTTTTAATGTGAATAGTATTATTTCAGTTACACTTTTTCTGGCGGTTTTTTTAGATGAGATGACAAAAAACTATTGGTGAAAAATATAGTAAAATGGAGGTTTTGTGACCAATAAAATCGTGGTAGGAATTTGTGGCGCATCCGGTTCCATTTATGGGATACGCCTCTTAAAGGCGCTCCTCAGTCAGCCCCGGGAGGTCCATCTAATTATTTCAGAGGCTGGAAAGCTTGTGATGGCGCATGAACTCGGGCTTAAAGAAAGCTCCTCATTTGAACAATTCCTAAAAAGTGACGGCGTCCGGTTCCATGAAGGCGCACGGCTCATACAACATGCGCCGGACAACCTTTTTGCCGAATCAGCCAGCGGCTCGTTCAAACATCAAGGGATGGTTATAGCCCCCTGTTCCATGAAAACACTCGCGGCCGTTGCCTCCGGATTTGCCACGAACCTTATGGAACGAACCGCGGATGTGTGTCTTAAAGAGAAAAGGCCGCTTGTCCTGGTTCCACGCGAAGCCCCGTTAAACAAAATTCATATGCAGAACATGATAAAGGCCTGTGAGGCCGGCGCTATTATTGTGCCGCCCTCCCCCGCGTTTTATTTTCATCCTGAATCGATTAACGATCTGGTTGATTTCATTGTGGCCAGGATACTTGATCAGTTGAATATAGGGCATAATCTTGTCGGGGAATGGGGAACTGATTGAGTTAATAAGGTAAATTTTATTATGGACGCAGATGAACGCAGATTACCAGGATAAGAAACATGAAATTGTGGGCGAAGTAACGGGTCTCAAATTAAAAAGGGAAAATAATAAAAAGTCATTTTTGATAATTTCAAAAAAATAGATATCTGCGTGTATCTGCGAAAATCTGCGTCCTGATTGAACTATGAAAACTTATTACAACAATCTGCGAGAATTTATTGATTTTCTTGAAAGCAAGGGAGAGCTTAAAAGAATTCGTACGGAAGTCTCTCCTTTTCTTGAAATAAGCAAGTTTACCGACCAGGAATCAAAAAGCCCGAATGGCGGAAAGGCGCTCTTTTTTGAAAGGGTGAAGGGATCATCATTTCCGGTGGTGACCAATGCCTTTGGGAGCCCCCTCAGGATCTGCCGGGCTCTTGGCGTAGAGCGTCTTGATCAATTGGGAGAAAGGGTCCAGAAAATTCTGAACCTGACACCGCCTCGAACTATCCGGCAGGTTATTGATATACTCTCCTCCGCCTTCACTATGACGCGCTTTTTTCCTCGCAAATATAAAAAGCCACATCCACCCTGTCAGGAAGTAGTTTACACGGGAAATGATATAGATCTCTCCGGACTTCCTGTACTCCACTGCTGGCCGAAGGATGGCGGCCCGTTTGTAACCCTTCCCCTGGTCTTCACACGGAGCCTGATTACCGGAAAACGAAATGTGGGGATGTACCGGATGCAGATTTTTGACAGGAATAGCACGGGAATGCACTGGCATATCCACAAAGACGGTTCCCACTACTATAATGAGTATTGTAAAGCCGGAAAAAGGATGCCGGTTGCGGTCGCTATCGGCGCCGATCCCGCCGTCACCTATGCTGCTACGGCCCCGCTTCCCCGCGGAGTCGATGAAATGATCCTGGCGGGTTTTATACGTCAAAGGCCGGTCAAGCTGACCAGGTGTCTGACCGTTGACCTGGAAGTGCCGGCAGAGGCGGAATTCGTACTGGAAGGATATGTGGACCCTGGAGAGACGCGCCTGGAAGGCCCCTTTGGCGACCACACAGGTTATTATTCCCTGGTAGACCGATATCCTGTATTTCACGTGACCGCCCTTACCCACCGCAAAGACGCGATCTACAGCGCCACATTGGTCGGACGTCCTCCTATGGAGGATTGTTACCTGGCAAAGGCGACGGAACGACTATTCCTTCCGCTTTTACAAAGCGTGTTTCCTGAGATTAAAGACTATTGGTTCCCCTGGGAAGGGGTCTTTCACAATATTGTAATCGTATCAATCGAAAAAGAGTACCCCGGACACGCCCAGAGATTGATGAGCGGACTATGGGGGCAGGGACAGATGAGCTTTTGCAAAGGAATTGTGGTGGTAGATGAAACAGTTGACCCCAAAGATCCAAAGAGGGTCATGAGGGAGCTTCTTGCAAAACTTGATACTGATTCCGACATCGTGATAAACAATGGTGTCCTGGACGTATTGGATCACTCAGCCCCCAATCCTCTGTACGGTGCAAAGATCGGAATCGATTTGACCTCTCGTGTCCCCGGAGAACCACCACGAAAAGAGTACTCCTGGGCCAAAACATCTCTTTCTTCACAAAAAGCATTTAAGGTGGCTTCTAAGGCTTTAGAAGGTATTATATCATGCTGCCCTCTTAAGGAACCGGGACACAATAGTGTTATTCTGTTTAGCGTTGAGAAGGCCCCACATCGAGGGGGACGCTATTTTGCGCATGGACTGCCGGCATTAGAGGAACTAAATGGTTATAATATAATTGTCTTGTTTGACAAAGACATTCAACTTTCGGACAGTTCCCTGGTATTGTGGAAACTATTTAATAATGTAGACCCTGAAAGAGATTTTTATCGCAAGGACAACCGGTTAATAATAGATGCCTGCCGGAAGGGCTCCATGGACGGACATGACAGGGAGTGGCCGGAGGATATTGTGATGTAGTGTCCGTCCGAAAACGGCATCTTTTGCCCCAATACTGTGGGAGCGGCTTTCCAGCCGCGACTCATTGTCAGCCACAGGAAAAATCGCGGCTGGAAAGCCGCTCCCACGCTGCTACGCCTCCGATAGAAACCTTTGTGCGGCCTTGTCTTGGGACATAATCTACCATTTTTGGACGGACACTAAAACAGTACGGAATAAAGAATAATGAAAACAGCTATTCCCCGGGAAGCTATAGAACAGATTATGAAGGAGTATAATTGCTCTGAAGAAGAAGCAACAAAGGCGTATCTTGATGCCCAGGACAGGGCCGGCGAGGCATCCAGGGCTCTTTTGGAAGAACGGTTTGGTTCACGAAAACGTACCATCCCACCTGCCCCCAAGCTTTACACACCCGCGGAAATCAAAAAGCATTTAGACAAGTATGTCGTCGGACAGGAAGAATATAAAAAGAGGCTCGCAATTGCTGCCGCGTATCATTTTGCAATGATACAGTACCTCCGCGAGCACCCGGACGACACCACGGTAAAAAGATTTCGCAAGAAGAATACCATTACCTCCGGACCTTCAGGCAGCGGCAAGACTTATTGTGTGGAGGTCTTGGGAGATCTTTTACAGCTTCCCGCACTTATAATTGATGCCACGGATTATACCGAGGCCGGGTATGTAGGCAAGAGCGCCGATGATATGATACGAGAATTGATTGACATGGCTCCGGGATACAACCGGAAAGAACAGGCGCGGTTTATAAGCCGGTATGGGGGCTTGATATGTATTGATGAAATTGACAAAAAAGCAAAAAATGGAGCATTGGTCGGCCATGATATTTCACGGGAAGGATTTCAAAGGTCGGTATTAAAACTCATAGAAAGGAAACTCATCCCCATAAATAACCCCCTTTCCGCCGCTTCCCAAATTCAGGAAGTGATGGACCGGCAAAGAGGAAAAAAAACCAGTAAACAAGACAGCATGATCAGTACCGAGAATATACTCTTTATATTGGGTGGCTCTTTTGAAAGGTATCAAGATAATTTGGAATCGATTGTCAAAAAACGCATACAACATAAGGGTCGAGTACAGGAAGACGGTAGCATAGTAATTAAAGGGTTTGCCGCGGAAGAGGGAACGGGTGGTAAAAAACAATTAGAAAACTACTATAAGAAAGCAGAAGCGGATGATTTTATTAAATTCGGGCTTCTCCCTGAATTGATAGGTAGATCTCCGATAAGAACTTTTGTTAATCTGTTGTCAAAAAACGATTTGATCCGCATCATGCAGGAAACCGAGGATTCAATACTCAATCAATACAAGCTGGAATTTAAGCTGTTCGACATAGAGGTGGAATTTGCCACTGAGGCAGTTGAATATGTAGCTGAAATTTCAGAGAACCGAAAAACAGGGGCCCGCGCTCTGGTAAGTGTATGGGAGAATATCTTAACAGATTTTCAATTTGAGCTCCCCGGTTTAAATTTTTCCGGATTACAGATTACCAGAGAGCTTTGTGAAAGGCCTAAAGATGTCCTGTTGAAGATGCTGGAGAGATCCCCGTTTGTAGATTTTGTTGAGAATTTTAGAAAGGAGTACGGGATTGAACTTAGTTTAGATGAAGATATGCAAAATTATATAGAACAATATGCATCTCAGAAAAACATGCAGATATCCGAGGCATTGAAAAAATTGCTATCCGGCGCTTCAGCATTAAACTATATGGACATTAAGTGGCCTTACAAGATTACCAAAGACATGATAGATGATGAAAAATATTTTGATAAGCTATTTGCCAAATGGCATGAAGAACAAAAGAAAAAGGACGCACAAAAAATTTGATGCTTATTTTTGATGAGTTCGTAAAAAGTCTTGAGTTTGATAACGGATGGCTAAGTAAAAAAGGTCAATATACAAGGCATAGTAGTTTTTCAGATATGAAGGCATACATATGGTATGTCGAATGCCTGAAAAACTACTACAACGCAGTAGATTGACCTTTTTACGACGCCATCATTTTTACGGCTCCAGAAATTCCCGTAGTGTCTTTTTTCGAGAGGGATGCTGAAGCTTATTCATTGCATTCTTCTCTATTTGACGTATCCGTTCTCGCGATACTCCAAATGTCTTGCCGATCTCATGAAGAGTATACCGGTGTTTTTCGCCGATTCCATATCGCTTGCGCACAATAATTTCTTCTCTCGGTGTCAATGTTGAAAGGATTGCGTCCATCTTTTTTGACAAATCATCTGTTTCGACCTCTTCATACGGCGTTTTTGCGGAAGTATTTTCCAGAAAATCGCCGACGCAATCGCCCCCTTCTTTGACCGGGGTTTCCAGTGAAACCGGATTCGATATCAGAGATAATACTGAAACAACATGCTCCGTGGGTAGACTTAAAGCCTCGGCTATCTCCTTGGGTGTCGGTTCCCTGCCCTTAGTTTTCAGAAGAGAATAGAATGTGTTCAAGATACGATTTCTCTTTACCAATATATGTACAGGGATTCGAATTGTACTCGATTTGTTTTGCAGGGCCCGGATAATCGCCTGACGAATCCACCAAATTGCATATGTGCTGAACCTGTATCCTGTTCTATAGTCAAAACGATACACCGCTTTTAACAGGCCTATATTCCCTTCCTGAACAAGATCAAGAAGCGCTAACCCTCTGTTTTTATACTTTTTAGCTATACTTACCACCAGTCTCAAGTTTGCCATTGCAAGGTGATGGACAGCCCTTCTCAGTCCTTTATCCGTATCTTGAAGCTTGGATAATAGAAAATTTAACGAGCTGTTTTGCAGATATTTTTTACTCAGTTCTCTAACGATTTTCAGACTATACTCAATTAAATCTTCTTTGGCGAGCTGAGACTTCACTTCTTCTTTAAGAGATTGTCGGACTGTATCTTTTAATTCCTCCATTTCAGGGATGGAGCATGAAGCGTCTAAAATGAAATCAAAAAATCTCTTCTGCTCCTCTTGTATTTTTTTGCCGATAGATTGTTCTTCCTCAATCGAAAGGACCTGATAGCGTTCCATTCCCCTGATATAATCCATCAGGATAGGATCTTTGTCGCCTGTGTTGCTGTATTGACTTTTATATCCGCCAGACGCAACACGAGTGCCTGCTTGAGAATCATTAACATTCAATAATGCCTCCTCCGGTTCACGAAATTCGACTCTCTGGTTCATTACTTCGGCTCCTCATTAGTAAGGTAATAAAAAAAAATCTTTTTATAATGATAACTTATTAAGACAGAGTTTCCAATATGTCAATCCTCATATTTGCCAATAAGGCAATACTGGCAACGTTCCAAGAGAATTAGGGTAAAATATCTCTTTATTTTCCATGATATATCCCTCTTATTGCCATTTTGGCAACTTTCCTTTCTTTTTGCTAACTTTTTGCTAACTTGTTGACAATTTATTCTTTTTTTATTATAAAATATTTATGCAACAAGATGATCTACATATTGGGTGCAGGATTAAAAAATTAAGAAAGACAAAAGGATTATCTCTGGAACAGCTTGGGAAACTCTGTGGATGTTCCAAGTCTTACATGTCTAGAATAGAAAATGGAAGGCGCCGCATAGATGTTGAAAGGTTGCAATGTATCGCGAGAGAACTCAAAGTAAGTCCGGATTATTTTTTTGGTTTCGGAGATATTAACAGTCTTGCACAGCCCTCTAAAAAGGGTTCAAAGGTCTTGCGTATTCCTACCCCCTTTTTTACTAAATCATCGCCTGATTCTGCCGGGAAAGCATATGAACTGACACTTCGATTTGAAAGGCCCGGGAAAGATGAAGAAGGTGAGGTTGCCAGTATTGAAAAGTTTATTGCCACTACGAGCAATGAGGATATTTCTGTAACTGATTTGACTGTCAATCCTTCCCCAGCGCCCAGTAGCGGCCACAAGAAGATATTGATAGTAGATGACAAGCCTTTTATAATAGAATTTATAAAAGACGCCCTTGATACTTACAATATAAACATGGAGGTCGAGTGCGCTTATTCCTGTGACGAAGCAATGGAAAAATTTAAGCAACATTTAAGCAAGGAGGCCCCTGTTTCTTTGGTGTTATTGGACTATGTGGGCATTGAAGGGAGTGGAAAAAATACACTTAAAGAAATGATCCGATTGAACCCGAACCTTCCGGTAATTGCAATGACCGGATATGGAAATCGCGAAATTCGACAGGACGCACTGAATGACGGGGCCTTTGATTTCCTTGAAAAACCGATCTCATTAAATGAGTTGATTAAATCTGTTCAGCGAGCCTTAAAACTTTCAGACTACGCTTATCCATCCGTCCAGGCTTCCACTTAAATTGTTGTCCGTCCTATTTTTTATCTCATTTCAAGCTCAAGCCCTTGAAGTTCCTTTATGCGATCCCTGAGTTCTGCGGCCTTTTCAAAGGCAAGGTTGCGGACAGCATCCTTCATTTCCTTTTCAAGCCTTTTAATGGTGCGTGTAACTTCGTCCGGACTCTCAAAAGATACAGCCGGCTCTGAAACAGCAGAAACGGTAACATAATCGGCTTCATATACAGAGTCGAGAATGGAGTGAATGTTTTTTTGTATAGTGGTAGGGGTAATGTTATTGAGATTGTTGTATTCCTTTTGGATCTTTCGACGTCGATTGGTTTCACTAACGGCAGACCTTATTGAATGTGTTATGTGATCTGCATATAAGATCACAGATCCGGAAGCATTTCGGGCCGCCCTTCCACATGTCTGGATAAGAGAACGTTCCGACCTGAGGAAACCCTCTTTGTCAGCGTCCAGGATTGCCACAAGAGAGACTTCCGGAATATCGAGCCCCTCTCTGAGAAGATTAATACCAACCAGGACATCAAATTTTCCCAGTCTAAGATCCCTTATGATCTCCACCCTCTCCATTGTTTTTATCTCTGAGTGAAGGTACCTGACACGTACTTCCAGGTCATGATAGTAGTCACAAAGGTCCTCGGCCATCCTTTTGGTAAGAGTGGTTACGAGTACTCTCTCTCTTTTTATCTCCCTCTTTCTAATCTCTTCCAAAAGATCATCTACCTGGTTTTTCGCAGGTTTTATGATAACCCTTGGATCAATCAACCCGGTAGGCCTGATGATTTGTTCTGCCACACGGTCTTTTACTATATTGAATTCATATTCGCCGGGGGTTGCGGAGACATAGATAACCTGTTTACGTTTTTGTTCGAACTCCTCAAAGCGCAACGGTCTATTGTCCAATGCGGAAGCCAGTCTGAATCCATACTCAATCAGGTTTTCTTTTCTGGATCTATCTCCGCGGTACATCCCTCTGAGCTGAGGGATGGTAATATGACTTTCATCTATGAAGAGCAGGAAATCTTCGGGAAAGTAATCGAGTAGAGTGGGGGGCGGTTCGCCAGGGTCTCGGCCTGTGAGATGACGTGAATAATTTTCAATCCCGTGACAATAGCCGAGCTCCCGCATCATTTCCAGGTCAAAATTTGTTCTCTCTTCAATGCGCTGTGCTTCGATCAATTTCCTTGCCGACCTGAAATACTCTACTCGTTCTTTCAGTTCGGTTTCTATAGACTTAATTGCACTTTTTAAAGTAATACCTGAAGTCACATAGTGGCTGGCTGGATACACAGAAGCCCTCTTAAGAACCTGTCTGACCTTGCCCCTCAATGGATCAATTTCAGAAACTTTCTCAATGACATCTCCAAAGAAATCAATACGCAGGGCACGATCCTCTTCATAGGCCGGAAAGATCTCTACGCGATCGCCGCGTACCCTGAAGACACCCCTGTGAAAATCGACGTCATTTCGTTCATACTGCATTGCAACCAATTTTTTGAGTAGATCATCCCGACTGAGCGTATCGTCAGTTTTTAAATCAAGACACATCTCCTTATAGTCGGCAGGAGACCCCAGGCCAAAGATACAAGAGACACTGGCGACCACGATGACATCGCGTCTGGTCAGCACGGATCGGGTGGTGGAATGTCGCATTTTATCAATCAGTTCATTGATGGAGGCATCTTTTGCTATGTAGGTATTAGTAGTAGGGATGTATGCTTCGGGCTGGTAATAGTCATAGTAGCTGACAAAATACTCCGCCGCGTTTTCCGGGAAAAGGGCCTTGAATTCACTGTAGAGCTGTGCCGCCAGGGTCTTGTTCGGAGCTATCACCAATGCGGGCCTTTGCACATTAGTGATAACATTGGCCATCGTGAAAGTTTTGCCCGATCCTGTCACACCCAGAAGGACCTGGCGCTGCTCTCCTGAAAGGAACCCCTCGGTCAACTTTTGAATGGCAAAGGGTTGATCACCTGATGGACTAAATTCGGAAACCAGTGAGAAACGCACGGCTTTATCGAGCCTTCCAGACCGTTCCGTCAGGCCGGTCTTCGATCACGATATTCATGGCGGCTAATTGATCACGCACTTGGTCTGCCCGAGCCCAATCCTTGTTTTTGCGTGCCTCAGCCCGTTCCGCGATAAGCTTTTCGATGGCAGGTTCATCAATCTGACTGCTCATAAAGGTTTTCAATTTCTTATGTTCGAAAAATTCTTTGGGATCGGACGACAGTATGCCAAGGACATTGCCTATTTTGACAAGCGTCTCTTTTCCGGTCAAAAGCAGATTAGAGATTTCAGGAGAAGGCGGGCCGGGCAACCCGTCCATAAAACGATTAAAGCGGCGTACAGCGTCAAATAACAATCCAATCACACGGGCTGTATTAAAATCATCATCCATAGCTTCTCTAAACTTCTCCCAAATTCTTTCCGTGTAGCTCGAAAGATCCTCAAAAGATCCCTTTGAAACAGGAGCATCACTTACAGATTCAGAATGCCTGTCTGCGCCCGCAATTCGCAGAAAGAGTGCGTACATCTTCTCCAGACCATGTTCTGTTTCCTGAATTGTCTCATCCGAAAAATCTACCGGACTTCGATAATGATTGGAAAGTAGAAAGAGGCGAATCGCTTCAGGGTGAAATTGTTTAAGAATATCGTGGATCGTCATAAAGTTGCCGAGAGATTTCGACATCTTTTCATGG